>NZ_JADEUF010000107.1 GCF_015163655.1 Xenorhabdus griffiniae
ATCAGTTGGAAAATTGAATATACTACATATGAATAAATACGTTAAAAAATAGGTTAAATAAGATGAAAATATTTTCTATACTTGCTTTGTTTTTGGGTGCAATTAGCAATATAGCAATTGCTATAACACCTAAAGATACTACAAATAATATACAACCTAAATCAAATATCGTTGACCCAGTAAGTAAGCTGGGTTCTGCACAAAACTGCTCTGTCAACCAGGGTTATCTTATTTCTTTATCTGTAGGATATGATGATAATACAAACTGGGCAACTTATACAATTAAAAATGAAAAAGGTGCCAAGGCTTGGTATTGGGGAGCTTATCAAGTTGATACCCCGATAGGGAAAGCCACCCTTGCAACGGCAATTTATGCCGCATCTAGTGGACAAAAAGTTGTTATTCAATGTGACTCCAATAATTATATTAAATCTTTGTGGGTTGGACCTGATGCTTACTAACTTATTTAGTTGCAAATTTATTATGTAGAAAACAGATGTTGACATTCAACAAATGCATACTTTGTAATGAGTTTTGTCGTCACTACGGAAGATATGATTGTTGAAATATTTAAGGTGCTAATGATTAAAGCAGATTTCATCATTTTACTTTTTAAATGTGTATAAATATTTATTTATTTTTCTATAGCAATCTTACTTCAAGATGAGTGTGATCTCTCCCCGCGAAGCGGGGAGAGATCAGGTTTCATATCGTGTTGTAAATTGCAACTTGAAGTTTAATGCGTATATATGAAAGGTTAAAACCGGCTTTAGTAGTCGGCCAGCGTTAACTGAGAAATTGTGTTGCACGAGAGGTGCAATGTGGATCAAATATGACAGCTCCAAGTTTTCAGTCCGTTAATAACTCACCCACCGACTTGAGTGGGTGGGTGAGTTATTTATGCTTGTATTAAAATTAAAAACCTTTCACAATTTTATTTAGGCTTGGGAATTTACTGGAAGTGGTATGCGATGGTTTCGCCACTGATCCCTAATCTAACGGGGAGTGCTGATCATTGATTTTTAGTCTTTATTTCTAACCGATAGTATCACGTTAATACATAGCATTAGATTTCAACACATAAACCTGTCATATCAAGCTGTTCTATGGGTATATTTCCGATTGAGAAAAACAAATTTAGTGAGGAATGGGGGGTGGATCATACCTACGAGTACAAGAAACCATGCCCTGGATCCAAAGCCTTTCGCCATCTGATAAATGGATCATATGTCTTGCAAGATGTTGATATTGCGGTTGATTATAAAGATAAAGCGCTTGCAAATACTCAAATTGAAAATTTTCCATAAGACCTGGCTGTGGCCTATCTTGTAAAGGTTCAAGAGAGGCAACACCCAGTTCATCATAAACATGCCATCTTTCTCTTGGTGGTGGATAATACTCAATTGCATCTCTGCTTGTTCTTGGATGAGAAAGCCCTACTGCATGTCCAAATTCATGGAGAATAAGTGTATAAGTGAGATTTTCTAGTAGAACTCTCCTATCGTTGGTTCCAAAGTTAGTCTCTAATTGTTGTAAATCTTCGTTAGTTATTTCATCACTTTCGCGAAGGTATATTCCAGCTGATGTAATAAAAGGATATCGTCTATTAAGTTCTCTTAATTCTCTATAACCTGCTTCATATGTCGTTGCCATAGATTCTGGCGTATGCAAAACATCGCTAAAATAAGAATTTGGAACTGTTCGTATAATAAAATTTGGAATGCCACCACCTGCTGGAAGTGGTGCTATAGTGAGTCCTTGATCCCTAAGAATTTCATTCCAATATGTTGCTGCTTCATCAACAAGAGGCTGTAAAAGAATATCTTCACTCCCACCACCTTCTATATTAAAACGAATTGTCATTTGTGGGTTTTCTATATAGTAACGCATAAAAGGTCCATAATTGTGGACTGCTGAATATGGCAGAGGTCTAATAGTGTGCAGTGTTTCATCTTCTATTAAGAAGCCAACATGATTATAAGCTGGATCAGATGGGTCAAAATGAGAAGGTCGAGGTTGAGCATGAACCTGAGTCGTTGTTGTAAATAAAATAAAACTTAATAAAGAAAATACTTTTAATGATTTGAAAAATTTTTTATACATATAGTTTCCCCTTTTATATTATGATCATGTAGTGTTGAAAATGCATTCTAAAGTAGAGTGTTCAACACGTTCCTCGTTTCAGGCTGAATTTATGGGGTTAAAAATGATATGTTTATAAAACACATCTTTATTTGGGGCAAAAGAAGATCGATTTATAATAGATGAAAGCTTTCGATTTCATGTCATTATGTTACGCTTCATTTTCTTATGACCATCTCACCATCACTTTACAGTCTGGCGCTGAATTAATATATTAATGGCAACAGGTTATATTGACTATTATTTTTCCCATAGGGCAATAAGGACAGCATAAAAATTTGGAGATGATGGTTATCATTGCCTTTGATGATTATAGACTATCTACTAGAAGCTACAATACGCTCCCTACTTTATAGAGTCAATTAATGTATATGCTAATAAAGCAGACTCAGTATCATTGAATCTGCTTATGCCTATTAAGCAAAACAAATTTTTGCCCAGCGTGCCAGGCCTGTCGTTACTGAACCGAAGTAATTCCCGCCAACCAACGGGATACTTGGCAATTTTTGTTCAACTTCCTGACGCAGAATAGGGGAGCTGGCTGAGCCTCCTGTCATAAATATCACATCTGGTTGGGTTCCACTTTGTGCCACGGCTTCACTCACCAATTTTGCCATTTTCTCTTTAGTGGATTCGATGGCCGCAATCATCTGATCACGCTGAATATTAACTTCAATAATCTCTGTTAATAAATTAAGTTTAACGCCATACTCAGACAGTTCTGAAAGCGCAATTTTGGCTTCCTCTGCGCTGCGAACCAGGCTGTATCCTAACGTCTCTTGGTGCACTTTCAATAAACGGGCGAGTTTTTCTGGCTCTTGGGCATCTCTGTGCAAGGATTTTAATGTCGTTAAATTCTGGCGAGAGTAGAATGCTTTTTGGGCCTGTATGTCATTGATGGCAATCGGGTTCCAGAATTGCGTCAGGGGCATATCAATACCTGAAGAGACTTTGCTGCCTAATCCAAAAGGGTGCATAAGTTGTTTAAAGGTGAGATTAATATCTAAATCATTTCCCCCGATGCGTTGACCTGTGTGCGCCAGTAAGCTGTCATTGCGCTCAGATAGGTTTTTCCAGCTTGGCCCCATTTGGATAACTGAGCAATCTGTGGTTCCGCCACCAATATCGACAACTAATACCGTTTTATCTTCTGTTAATGTGGCTTCATATTCCAAGCCCGCTGCCACGGGTTCAAATTGGAATTCAATGTTGCGGAAACCTGCCCGTTTGGCTGCATTAAGTAAGATTTCTTCAGCTTGTTGATTCGATTTATCACCACCACGCCCATGAAAATTGATTGGGCGCCCAATGACGACATCTGTGATAACTTGCTGTTTATTGGCTTCTACTTGTTGTTTGATATTCGCCATCATGGCACAAACCAGATCCTCAAAAAAACTGATTTGAGTATCTCTTAATCCCATTGCACCCAGAAAAGATTTTGGCGATTTAACGTAATAAACCTCTTGAGGATCTTCTAAATATTGAGCAAGTGCCTTTTGCCCAAAGACGATATCACCTGGCAAAAGTTCAATACCTTCCTCTCTGTTTGCCGTGATCGCGCTACGAAGTAATTGCTCACCTGTTTGATTACTGGGTTTGATGTTCCAGTGGCGAAACAAGTGCTCAGAAACAGACTCTCTGGTCGGTGCCGCCAGAGCTGAAGGCATGTAGAAGCTATCATTCTCAATAGCAATAAGCTGTGGTGTATCTCCGATCATTTCTGCTACTGCGCAATTTGATGTGCCATAGTCAAAACCGATGAACATAGGTTTCCTCATATTTAATCGTAGAAAATGTTAAAAAGGGCACAGATGCTATCCTAAATTAGTGCTGAATAATAGATAGGGCAATCATAAAGACTAAAATAATCCATTATCTTTCTTTTAGAATGTATTAAGGGAGAAGTATTGCATTAATAATAAATTTATTATTAACCGTATTGAAAAGATTATTAATTAATACACATTGTTTATACCTATCACCTTTCAAGATGCGCCTTAATATCGTGTTGTCAATTGCAACTTGAAGTTTAATGCGTATATGGGAATTATCTTTTTCCGGCGGATTGATTAACGCTTATCATAGAGTGATTTTTGTTTCAGAAAATACCAAGTATAATATTGAAAAATTTTCACTTTATAACTATAACAATTTAGACGAAGGCCAAGCATATGACGCGTTACGAACAATTGGCTGGTGTGATCCGCCAACAAATAGAAGACGATATTTGGCAAGTGGGTGATAGGTTACCTTCATTACGGGAATCGGTGAAATCGTCAGGTTTGAGCTTGATGACGGTATTACAAGCTTATCAATTGCTGGAAAGCCAGGGATGGATCGTGGCGCGTCCACAATCAGGGTATTACGTTGCCACTCGATTAAAACCTTTTGCGGCAGCAAAAGGGGGAAAGGGACTTAATTTAAGTGAAAATGTGGAGATCAGTGCGTCTATATTTGATGTCTTGCAGGCATGTAAAGATCCGCAAATTATTCCTTTCGGTTCGGCATTTCCTGATCCTTCTTTATTGGTCGAACCTAAGTTGTCGAAAATACTGGCTTCAGTCGCCCGCCGTTTCGTGCCACACAATTCGCTGGCAAATCTGCCTCCAGGCAATGAAAAGTTACGGCGTAACATTTCTCGTCGCTATGCTTCCCACGGTATCCATGTTTCCCCTGATGAAATTGTCATTACTGCCGGAGCAATGGAATCATTAAGCTTCAGTTTACAATCCGTCACTTCGCCAGGGGACTGGGTCGTGATTGAATCTCCCGCTTTTTATGGCGCGTTGCAGGCGATAGAGCGGTTACGTTTGAAAGCCATTGCCATTAAGACAGATCCCCATACGGGCATTGATTTGGATACGTTGCAAGAGGTTGTGCAGAGATATCCAATAAAAGCTTGCTGGCTGATGTCGCGTTTTCAAAACCCACTGTGCAGCACGATGCCGCCTGAAAATAAACAACGATTGGTAGAGATTTTGAACCAAAACCAGATCGCCCTGATTGAAGATGATGTATATGGTGAATTGTATTTTGAGCAGGAACCTTCGGCACCCATAAAAGCCTGGGATACTGAAAATAATTTCATGCACTGTTCATCATTTTCAAAATGTCTGGCGCCCGGTTATCGGGTGGGGTGGGTGGCAGCAGGCAAACATGCGAAGAAAATTCAGCAATTACAGATGATGAGTACGGTGTCTGCCAGCACGCCAATCCAGTTAGCGATTGCGGACTATTTGGCGCAGGGAGGATATGATAATCACTTGCGCCGATTACGGCGGCAGTTGGAACAACGGCAAAATCGGATGCTATGGGCAATCAGTGAATACTTTCCCCAATCGGTGAAAGTAAACAGTGCGCGTGGTGGTTATTTTCTCTGGCTGGAATTTGACCCCCCTTTTAATGCCAACCGGCTCTATCAACTGGCATTGGCAAAGAATATCAGTATCGCACCAGGTAGCATGTTTTCCACTAGTAACCAGTTTGATAATGCCTTTCGCTTGAATGCGTCATTTGCCTGGAATGAAACACAGGCTTTGGCAATGAAAGCATTGGGGAATATATGCCATATGCTCTTAAAAGAATGCGGGTAATCAATCACACTTCAACTATCTCAATATTGTCGTAAGGGAAATTATTTGCCAATGTTCCTGTTAACAAGTTGACACTGGTTATCTTTTAGCTCTGTAAACAAAATTTAAAAGTGGTGAGGGAGTGGCATGAAAATGAAATGCTTCGATTATGCAACATTACCAAGGGTGCAATGGTCTGGAGGGGAAGGCGAAACCAGGGATATTGTTTGCTGGCCTGTGTCTGATGATTTCGCCTGGCGAGCTTGTTTTACGACTGTCCACCAAAGCGGGATATTAGGGCAATTCCCTGATGTTGAATGTTCAATCATTTTATTAAAAGGAAAGGGTATTCGCTTGACCAGTCCGGGTTTTTTGGAACACGAATTGGTGAAAAAGATGACGCCATTTAATTTTTCAGGCGATATTTTGACCCATGCGGAATTATTGGATGGTCCTGTTCAGTGTTTCAATATCATGACTCGCCGTTCATGTTGGGCTTCTGAGGTTTCTGTCATTTCTGATGAACGTTTACTACCAACATCACACAGTGGTGTACTTTATGTTTTAAAAGGGCGTTGGGAAATGACCGGAGCGAATTGTGTCCAGCTTGCTTTTGGTCAAGGTGCATGGTGGTTACCGGATATACGGGAAGGGGTAATTAAGCCATTGATTGCGGATAGCAAGCTGTTGTGGGTTGATTTACGCCCGATTGGGTGAATGGGATAATCATTGAAAATTAATACAATAAGCGGCCTGCTGAGTTTTATACGCATTAAACTTCAAGTTGCAATTGACAACACGATATGAAACCTGATTTCTCCCCGCGAAGCGGGGAGAAATTACATGCATCTTGAAGTTGGATTGGTATATACGATCAAAATCAATGTTTTCAAGTTGTAGTTAAAAAAATTTAACCTAAAAAATGAAAAATAGCTAAAAGCGTATAATCTTAAACTATGGGCATATAACGATAAAAGTAATATATCCAAGATATTATTGTTTCTGTTATTTATAGTTAGACAAATTATCTCTGCTGGTTTTGGATTGCTATCAAAATAACAGAAGTGGTGAAAACTTAATTTATACGCTGGTAAGGTTATTAATAATTATGAAAAAAATCTTGATAGTGACGCCATTATTGGCTTTTTCTTTTGGCGTCATGGCAGAACCTGCTCTATCACAATTAGATTGGTACGATGGTAATGTATCTTTTGCGTTTGGGCTTGGTTGGCTAAAAGGAGAATCTAACGAAAATCTCTATGGATATGCTAAAGATCCACAATACAAAAGCAGCCAATTGAATTGGAAAATTGGCGATGCTCTGATTGCCAGAGGTAAAGTTTCCTGGGATCTCCTTGATAGGTTAACCATGAATGTGGGTGGCTGGGTCAGGTTATCGTCACGTGATAGCAAAATGGTGGATTACGACTGGCTCGATGTCAACCAGAGTCATTGGACTCATTGGTCATCCAGCCCGGATACTCCTCTAAACGATGCCAATGAATTTGATTTAAATGCCGCAGGTTGGTTGATTAAACAATCTAATTATAAATTGGGGGCGGTAGTCGGTTATCAGGAAACACGTTTCAGTTGGACGGCTTATGGTGGTAATTATGTCTATGATAATGGCGCTGATATCGGAGAATTTCCTGCGGGAGTGGCCGGCGTTGGCTATAAACAAAAATATAGCCTGCCCTATATTGGATTAACTGGACAGTACCGCTATCAGGATTTTGAATTTAATCTTTTATTAAAATATAGCCCGTGGGTAAAAGCCTGGGGTAACGACGAGCACTATATGCGTCGTTTAACCCTTCCTCAGCGATCTGATAAGGTGCATTATTTTGGTGCCAGTATAGATGCCGGTTATTATTTAACTCAAAATACGAAAGTATATACGGCGTTTACCTGGAATAAATATCGCGAAGGTAAAGGTCAAACGAAGCTCATCTATTACGATGTTGGCTACACCGAAGATTTAGGTGACAATTCTGTCGGAATTGAAAACCGAAACTACAGTATCGATCTTGGATTACAGTACCATTTTTAGTTCTCTTATATACGCATTAAACTTCAAGTTGCAATTGGCAACATTATATCTCCCCGCGAAGTGGGGAGATATCAGACGCATCTTGAAGTTAGATTGGTATAATGATATCACTGACAGTTACCATTTTTTCGGTATCTGTCAGTTAAAAAAACATACCAACTCTTATAGTTCGGTGAAATAGCGTCTCACAATCTCTCTGCCAATCTCTATCGAAGCCGTGGCAGCCGGTGAAGGTGCATTACAGACATGCAGTGAACGGCGGCCTTTCACAAAGTGAAAATCATCCACTAACTTACCATCAGCCGTGAGTGCTTGCGCACGTACACCGGCTGGACCTGGAGTGATATCTTCCGGCTGCAAATCAGGCATAAGCTGGCGGGCATTTTCGGTAAAAAGTTGACGAGAAAAAGAACGCCGCATTTCTGCCATGCCTTCACAGAAATAACGTGTGGCAATGTTCCAAAATCCTTTGTAAGTCAGTACCTCTGCTAAATCCCGTAAATTAAAATCTGTTTTGTTATATCCTTCACGCTTAAATGCTAATACTGCATTCGGGCCAACATCGCGTTTGCCATTGTGCATCCGCGTAAAGTGAACGCCGAGGAAAGGAAAATCAGGGTTAGGTACGGGATAAATCAGATGATTAACCAGATAATTTTTACTACTGTCCAGCACATAATATTCACCGCGGAAAGGAACGATCTTCATACCTGTCTTATAGCCAGCTAAGCTGGCGATCCTGTCACTGTGCAGCCCGGCACAATTCACCAACCATTTTGCCTGATAATGGGTTTGCTGAGTTTGTACTTCAACATAATCACCATGTTCATGAATACCCTGGACTTGATGTTGATAATAAATATCACCCCCTCTGGTTTGAATGATTTCAGCCAGCTTGGCTGCAATTTCTGGGTAATTCACAATCCCAGCATCCGGCACCAATATCGCCTCAAGGCCGTTGACATAAGGCTCGCGCTCTTTCAATTGGGCTTGCGAAAGATGGCTGACGTCAAGGCCATTTTTCAAGCCTCGCTGGTAGATATTTTCCAGCAAGGGAAGCTCCTTGAGTTGTGTGGCGACAATCACCTTACCGCAACGGTCGTAATATAATCCATGCTGCTGACAGAACTCATATATCGTACGGTTGCCTTGTTTCGCCAGTCGTGCTTTTAAACTGCCGGGTGTGTAATAAATGCCGGAGTGCACAACGTTACTATTATGGCCGCTTTGGTGTACAGCTACGCCATTTTCTTTATCTAATATCAGCAAGCGTAAGTGTGGATGCTGTTCCTGTAAGGCATTAGCGGTGCCAAGTCCGACCAATCCCGCACCAATAACAATCACATCATACATTTTTAGGGGGTTCCTCATTATGCTTGTTTTTTACACGTTCCAATTTATTGCGTAAGAAATGCAGGGTTCCTGCCACGATAATCAGTGCTATTCCGGCCAGGTCTGTGAGCATTCCTGGTTTGATTAACAGGATTGCGGCAATGGCGAAGAGAATTCTTTCTAGCCAATGGGTTTTGTACATCCAGAAATTAGCACTGGCAACAGAAAGTGAATAGATGCCAATCAGTGCAGTCAGGATCATATAACTAATGGACAGGACGTTTAAATCATCACCCTGCATCAATAAGGCCGGGTTGTACACCAAAATAAAAGGAATGATAAAACCGGGCAGAGCCAGATAAACCGCGTTCCATGAGGTCTGTATTGGATCAGCACGGGCAATGCTGGCAGCCGTGTAACTGGCGAGTGCGACAGGCGGCGTAATATTGGAAAGTGCACCAAACCAGAAAACAAAGAAGTGAGCCGCTAAGGGTAAAACGCCTGCTTTGATTAATATAGGTGACACCGTCACGGCAACAACAATATACAAGGCAGTCGAAGGCAACCCCATACTGAGGACGATACAAACTATCATGACAACCAGCAGGATCATCCATAGGGTATTGTTGGTCAGGGAGACGATATTGAAAGCGAGGGTCGATCCAATACCTGTCATGGTGACAACACAGATAATAACGCCAATGGCTGCACAGGCGACAGTGACCTGAATAGCCCCGCGGGCCGCTTCATTCAGGGCCGCCGCGATTTTCTTGGGAGTCATGCGAACGGTAGTATCGGGTGTGATCCAACTTGCGATAATAATCGCGATAATGCCGAGGAAACCGGCATAAATCGGTGTTTTCCCGCTCAATAGGGTTCCAATCACAATAAAGAGTGGCAGCAATAATAGGCCACGGGCTTTGAGTACCGTTTTGACCTGGGGAATATTTTCCTTGCTGACGCCTTTCAATCCTTGTTTTTTGGCTTCCAGATCAATGGCAATAATCAGGGCGGCATAATAGAGCAGCGCCGGAATAATGGCGGCAACGACAATCGTGGTGTAAGAAATGCCGAGGAAACCGGCCATGATAAATGCGGCTGCTCCCATAATGGGTGGCATGATCATGCCGCCTGTTGATGCCGCGGCTTCGACAGCGCCGGCAAAACGGGGAGACAAGCCGATATTTTTCATCAGGGGAATGGTGAAGGTTCCGGTTGTGGCAACGTTGGCGACAGCACTGCCACTCAGTGAACCCGTCAGGGCAGAGGAGATGACCGCAACCTGGGCAGGGCCACCACGACGGCGTCCAGCCATTGCCATAGCGAGGTCATTGAACAATGCCGTCGCGCCGCTGGCACTTAAGAATGCGCCAAACAGGATAAAAACAATAATGGCTGTTGATGCTGTAGATAGGGTAATGCCGAAAATGCCTTCACTGGTCATAAATAAGCGGAATAACAGACGTTCAAGTGAAAACCCGGCATGGCCGAAAATACCCATGAAATAATTGCCGAATAAGGCATAGATGATGGCAAAAAGGGATATACCCGGTATGAAATAGCCGGTTGTACGCCTTGCTGCTTCAAAGAGTACAGCGATGCCAATGACGGACACCACATAATCTGTGGTATTAGGAATGCTGTTGCGTACAACATGTAAGTCAGTGTAAGTAAAATAAAAGTACCCATAGCTGACTAATGTGAGCAGAATAAACAAGTAATCCCAATAATTAAATTTGGCTGTTGCATGACGTTTGGAAATCGGAAACAGAATAAAGCCCAATACCAGAATGCCAGCGAGAAATGTTGCATTACGATAAAATTCCTGCGTGTTGGATAACGCATTGGAATAGATAGCATAAAGGGAAATAGCGATGGCAAGTATTATCGTGATCTTCGAATAGAAACCGCTTAATTGGCGGTTGCCTGATCCTGCTTCTTTATCCAGCTCCATTGTGGATGGCGTTACATTATCAGTGTTCATAGCGACTCCATAATATTCTGGTCAATAATAGGCTGGGAAAATTAAGTTAAGCCTTATGATTTCAGGTCAACAATCAGTGTTGGTTGTTTGTCGGTTTAAGTTCTGGTGGCACAAGATAGTCAGGAATAGCCAGGCCAATTTCGCGATAATACCGGTATGCCCCAAGATGTAATGGTACGGAAACACCTTTCAATGCGTTTTCAGGCAGGATGTATTTTGCGGAGCTATGGATCTGATGGATTTCCTTCTGATTTTCAAACATCACTTTCGTTAATTCATAGATGGTTTTTTCATCTATTGTGCGGGTTGTCATCAGAATATTGGGTTGCGCAATCGTGTGGATAGGCTGTTTTTGGCGTGGATAAGTTTCCGGTTTTATGGTGAAGCGAAACCATGAGTTGGCAATAGCGTTAATCTTTTTCAGTTGTTCATCTGTCACATTGAGAATGCGGGCAGGAACACCACTGGCATACATATCGGTGACTGCTGAAGCGGGGACACCCGCAGGTAAGGCGCCGCCATCAAGACGACCGTCCCGCATGGCTGAAACGGTATCGCCATAGCCGAGATATTCTGGGTGAATCTTTTGTTTGCTGAGATTGACGCCTTGCAGAATAATCAGGGTAGATTGTTCAGTACCACTGGCTTGAGGCCCTACAGAAAAACGTGTTCCGGCAATATCGTTTAACGTGCCATCCTTGACCTTATCGTCGACTAAAACAAAGTGTTCAACATTTGGCCAAAGAACAGAGATAGAACGCAGATCCTGATAAGGGTGGTTTTTGAAACTTCGGACACCTTGATAGGCCTCGACAGCAATTAAACTCTGTAAAATCGCGAGTTGAGCTTCATTTTTCTGGAGTAGATCAATATTTTCAATCGAACCGGCTGAAGATTGCCCTGTAACCTGAATATTTTCCTGTTTCAGATGGTGACTCCAGACATTGGCCAGGCCGACTCCCATTGGATAATAAGTTCCGCCTGTAGAAGCTGTAGCAACGGAGAGAAAACGTTTATTGGCATTTTCTATTTTTCCTGTTACGGCCATGATGACCAGTACAATGATAACAATAGCTGTCAATAGGCGCTTTACTTTCGAGGAAGCCATATTTTTTATCGTCATAATGCGGTTACCAGATGATGTTGTGTAATAAATGTTAAATATTTGCATTCACTTGTATACTCATGCAACTTCAAGTTGTAATTTGCAACACAATATGAAACCTGATATCTCCCCGCGAAGCGGGGGAGATATCACACGCATCTTGAAGTTAGATTGGTATATACAACATTACTTATCTGGTTCAGAGTTTGATGTTAAAAATTTGTGATAGGTGTTTTGTATACCTAAAAAATAGACAATCACTGATAGATTTTAAGTGAGAGAAGAGCGCTCTGTTATTGACTCTTAAGGAGATAAATAATGGTTACTCCACATCAGCATATTCATCACCATAATATCCGAACTCGTTATGCCAATATATCGGTAATAGATACTGGTGGTAATGGATTGCCCGTTCTGTTAATTCATGGCAATTCAAGTTGTAAAGAAATATTTCGTCACCAAATTAACCAGTTAAAAGGGAAATATCGGGTTTTGGTGTTAGATTTGCCAGGGCATGGTTTATCATTCAATGCCAGTGAGCCACGTCAGGCATATTCAATGCCTGGTTATGCACATACGGTCATTGAAGTATTAGAAAAAATAGGTATTAACAGAGTGGTGGTGTTTGGTTGGTCATTAGGCGGTCATATTGGATTGGAAATGTTGGCGTTGTTTCCTAAGATGATTGGCTTAATGATTTGCGGTACGCCGCCGGTATCCATCGGTGCAGATAACGTCGCTCTTGGCTTCCGTCCTGGTTTGGGGCTTGCTGGCAAGGCGGAATTTACTGAGGAGGATATCAAAATTTTTGTATCTGATACCTATGGTGTTAATACCCCTCATGAGCCTTTTATGATTGAAGCCGTGATAAGAACCGAGGGATTGGCACGGCAGTATATGTTCGAGGCTTTTCTTTCTCCTCAAGCAACAGATCAAAAATTATTGGCCGAAACCAGCCAAATCCCGTTAGCGATTGTTAATGGGGCAGATGATCCCTATATTAATTTTGACTATATTAATGGTCTAAGTTATCGAAATCTTTGGCGAGGGAAAGTAGTTAATTTAGCGGGAGTCGGTCATGCCCCGTTCTGGGAAGCACCGGAATTATTTAATTCTATCTTAATTGAATTCCTTAAGAATTTTCAATGAAACTAAATGTGGTAACCCATTGATTATGATAAATAATAGCGAGAAGCTTTTATTAAATAAATCACCAAGAAAAGTTCCCGCCATTATTTTTAAAGATTCACTATGTGAAGAGTGCTAACAACGTTCAGCACTTTATACGCAATAAGGAATAGCAAGAGAGAATTGACAGCACCAAGGATTATAATACTTGCATGGGAGCTCAGCACTTGCGTTAGCTGCAATAAAGGTTCCTATGAATAATGACAACACACAAGCCACTAATTTTCTTTTCATGATTTGTACCTCGTAAAGTTAGAGATCAACCTGAATAAAGGAATACAAACTAATTATGTGTATAATGCTAACGTTAACATGCTCATTTTTACAAATCGCCTGTGTTATTGGCAAGTCATTCTCTAAATTTGTTATCTTTTTGTTTACATTATTTTAACGCGTGCTTTTTCATTATCTTATAGAAAAATGATGACAAAGGATATATAAAGTATATTTTGGCTGAGTTTATTTATTGTGTGATAATTAATTGCGTTATTTTTTGTATTTAGGTTGCGTGATCCTGTATTCCATACATGGTTATACGCATTAAACTTCAAGTTTCCATTTACAACACTCTATGAAATCACGCGCATCTTGAAGTTAGATTGGTGTATACGCATATGATCATTAAGGTATTGGGAAAAGGTATTAGTAAAGTGTTAGTGTTTGGTTGGTCATTAGGAAAGGTCATGTTGGATTGGTAATGTGTTAGCCATGTTCCCTAAGATTATTGGTTTTTAATTTCTTAAAGATTATCAATGTAATAACCATAATAAACAATAGCAGGAGCCGTTTATTACATGTTTATTTAAAAAGCACTTAAAAGCGCTCCCATTATTATATTTTATACTGACATATACCAATCGTCATTGAAGATGCTGGTCGTGACATCAATTTATTGAATCATGTATAGTATGCCTATTTGGAGAACATTCAGATGGCAAAGATTGATGTGACCTGTCCCTCTTGTTGTGCAGTTAAAGGGATCCAC
>NZ_JADEUF010000108.1 GCF_015163655.1 Xenorhabdus griffiniae
GGCTGGGAATTTATTTCTCAGCCTTAATAATAAATATTACTCATATTCAAGTAAACTAACCGCTGCGTTAATCCGAGGTTTCATATCCGTTTCTGGCAATGGTGGAAGAATACCCAGTGCCATTTTTCTGAGTGGTTCTGCAATTACCATCGAGATGATAAGTTCACTGATAATATGAAAATCCATTTTTTTCAGTAATTCTTTTTGATACTGGCGCTCAAGCCAATTTGCCAATATATTTCTGCTTTTTTCAATTCCACTTTGTTGATATTTACTCAATAATACTTCACGATGAGGAAAATCAGATTGTAATAATTTGAATAATCCTACCGCTTCCATAGATAAAGTTTTCTCTGCTATTTCAGTCAGAAATATTTTCAATGACTTCATCAATTGCTGAAAATTATTAGCGTCTTTCTTAAAAGCGGGAATAAAATTATCTTCCCAACCCATAACCACTTGTTCAAGCAGATCTTCTCGGTTTTTGGCAAAACGGTAGAGCGTTTTTTTAGCAATGCCGGCTTTTTTGGCAACCACATCCATGGTTGTTTTGTTATAACCTTGATTAATCAGAAGTAGAAAGGTAACGTCAAGAATTTTTTGGCGCATGACTTGCTCTGGAATGGTGGGGCGGCCTCGTGGACGTGGATGATTTTCTGCCATTTTAGCACCTTAATAAGTTATTAATATTTGTATCACGCTGGCGTGATCCCATTAATAAACAGAACAAACTGATACACAACTGGCAGAGGCTTGTCAACTCTATTAAAGTGTGATTATCCGGTTATGAAATAGCAGAATAGAGTAGGGGTGAGGTTCTGTTTGGAGAGGACAGTGTCATTTATTAGGGATGACGGTAATATAATCGCTGACAAAATCTATTAGCTTGCTATCACTCGTGATGAGTGGAATCTTGTTGTGTTTTGCCTGAGCGACGATTAACCGATCAAATGGGTCTTTATTTAACTGTTCCGGTAAATCGCATACAACGAGCGTATGATCGCTTTTAATGGGGATTTCAATCAAACCAGCGTCAAACAGCCCATCCCTGAACTGTCCGGGATCTATGGAAAAATCAGGTTTGTTTAAATTGCTTTTAATGACCACCTCCCATATAGACGCCGCGCTAAAACACAGGGTTTTGCTGGTATCTTCCAGCAGATCAGCAATATCAGCTTTCAGTTTTTCCGGTTCATATGCCATAAACAGCAAAATGTTGGTATCTAACAGGAATTTCACTATGAATATTTCCCTTCGAACATATCAGCAATTTCGGCGCTGTTCATATCGTCAAAATTGGCGGGAACACTACCCTTGCCTTTGAGGAAACCTAATTTGCGTTTGGGCTGCTCTTCTCTGTATGCAATAACTTTAACTAGTGCATGACCATTTTTGGCGATCACCACCGGTTCTCCGGTGCGGGCGACTTTCTGAACGATTCTGGATAGGTTGGTTTTTGCATCGTAGATGTTAATTTGTTCCATAGCATTACCTATTGATGTTTTAATGTACACAATTTTAGGATATTTATTCTTATTAGTCTGGTCAAGTTGATTAGACCTGTATCGCCCAAATACGTTCTCCATGCGCGGATCATCGCATTTTTTATTACCCACCCATTATTTATAACTTACTGTTTTTAATAAGTTATTGTCATAATTTATATTGTTGAATTATAGGGAATATTTCTATGATGTGATGTTCATCACAAGATGGCATTTTTTGCTAATTTTTGTTAGCAAAAGGTTTGCTTAGATCTTAGTATCGTTATTGCTTGTTACAAATTTAACATTAAATTAACTAAAACAAGTAAAATACTTCGTCCACCTGATTATTAACTATTCCAGAGCAAGTTGTTCTTGGAATATGAATATCTTGGCGGTGGCTAAATAATAACAAGACTAATGAGGGTTATGATAATGATAAAACGCAACACACTCGCAATGGCAATTTCGGTACTTCTCATTACAGGGGGAGCAAATGCTGCTGAAATTTATAATAAAGATGGAAATAAAATAGATTTATATGGAAAAGCCGATGTGCAGAGAACTTTCTCCAAATCAAATAAACAGTCTGGTGATGGTTCTGTCGGTCGTATCGGTATTAAAGGTTCAACCCAAATTACGGATACACTCACTGGCTTCGGGCGCTGGGAATTCAATATGGGTGCCAATGGCACAGAAGTGGAAAGTGGGGAAAACACCAGAACACGTTTGGCTTTCGCTGGATTGAAATTTGACGAATACGGTTCACTGGATTATGGGCGCAATTATGGTGTGGTTTATGATGCCAATTCATGGACAGATGTACTGCCAGTATTTGGTGGTGATTCCATGGCCGCAACCGATAACTTCCTGA
This sequence comes from Xenorhabdus griffiniae, assembly GCF_015163655.1. Taxonomy (GTDB): domain Bacteria; phylum Pseudomonadota; class Gammaproteobacteria; order Enterobacterales; family Enterobacteriaceae; genus Xenorhabdus; species Xenorhabdus griffiniae. The sequence goes on from NZ_JADEUF010000108.1 coordinate 2,359, forward strand.
TGGGGCGTTCAACCGGGTTATTAACCTACCGTAACACTGACTTTTTTGGTCTGGTCAATGGTCTGAATTTTGCCTTGCAGTATCAGGCTAAAAATGATGATGGCACTAAAAATAGCCGTAGTGATGTTGCAAGGCAGAATGGTGATGGTTTTGGCCTTTCCAGTACCTATGACTTTGGTAATGGCTTCAACATTGGGGCATCATACGGCAACTCTAACCGGACTTCGGTACAGAAACTGGGTTCTGACACCGCTAAGGTTCTGGCAAAAGGGAATAAAGCCGAAGCATGGATCGTTTCTGCCAAGTATGACAAAGATAATGTCTATCTGGCAGCCATGTATGGTGAAACCCGTAATATGACCAGATTTGGCAGCTCTGTGAATAACTACACGATGTTTGCCAATAAAACCCAAAACATTGAGTTGACGGCTCAGTATCAGTTTGATTTCGGCTTGCGCCCCTCTGTTGCTTTTGTTTATTCCAAAGGTAAAGATTTGGGTAATGACCTGGCTGATAAGAGCATACTGACAGACAAGGGATCTGAAGATTTGGTGAAATATGTTTCAGTCGGTGCCTTCTATAATTTCAACAAAAATATGGGCACGTATGCTGAATATCAATTCAACTTATTGAAAGACAATGATTTCACCAAGAAAGCGAAGATCAGCACTGACGATGTCTTTGGGGTTGGTTTAGTTTATCGCTTCTAATTGTCATTTCTTGCCGAACTGCCTTAATGAATTTAACTATTAAGGCAGTCCGCTTGCCATTACCTTTCGGCTTCACCGCCCAGCGCATCAATCGTATTTTTGATCAGTGCACTGAGTTCACCCGTCATTAAGGTAAAATCAGCGTCGAATCGTTGGGCGACGTCTTCACGATCGATATCATCGTTTTGGTCACGTAAAGTTTCGCTGAATTTAATCCGTTTGAAAGCGCCATCATCTGACAGCATAAACTGAATACGCTCTTCCCAATCCAGGGCCAACTTAGTGACATATTTGCCTGATTCAATATGTGCTGCAATTTCATCTGAAACCAAGTCCTGCTTCTTACAGCGGATCACGCCACCTTCTTCCAGAATGGCTTTGAGTTCGGCTTCATCCATCAAGGCATAACCGGAAGGAAGATCACCTGAACGTACCCACTCGGTTAGCGTCAATTCAATGGGGTTGGTGAAAGTAAGCGGAACAACGGGCAGTGATCCCAATGTTTTTCTCAACAGTGCCAGATTATCTTCGGCCCGTTTTGCGCTGGCGGCATCAACGATAATTAAATGATTGACGGTATCGATCCAAATATAGGTTTGGCTGAAACGGCTGAATGCTCTTGGCAGCAGCGTATGAATGACTTCATCTTTCAGGGAATCTTTCTCTGTCTTTTTCAGTTTGCGATGTTGTTCGCCTTCCAGACGGGCTATTTTGTCCTGTAATTCCTGCTTAATCACTGGAGAAGGTAGCATTTTCTCTTCTTTGCGTGCGCAGATCAGAATTTGATTGCCGCAAGCATGGGTTAATGCTTCACCGTGCGATCCCATTGGCGAAACCCAGCCCGTTTTCATCATATCCTGGCTACCGCATGGGGTGAATGCCAATGGGCTTAATTGTTTTTCCAGTTCATCCGCAGAAAGAGAAATCTCTCGGTTTAAACGGTAAATCATTAAATTTTTGAACCATAACATGCAGTTACCCCATATTGTTGCGCATCGTGACAAAGGTTATCTTAAAACATAAGGGTGCATGATAACGAATCATGTGACGAAGCCCTAGAACTTCATGAGTTTCCTATAATCACGTCTTCATTCTCATATAATAAACAGCGTCGTCCCGATAAATAGGAAAGATAAGCTATGCGCATAGGAATTGATCTTGGCGGAACTAAAATTGAAGTGATTGCATTAGGCGATCAAGGAGAAACGTTATTTCGCAAACGGGTGGATACTCCCCGCAATGATTATCAGAAAACATTGGCAGCGATTGCTGGGTTGGTTATCGATGCGGAACAGGCAACCGGACAGCAAGGAACAGTGGGAATTGGTATTCCTGGCGCGATTTCGCCTTTTACCGGAAAAGTAAAAAATGCCAACTCAGTTTGGCTGAATGGAAAAATATTGGATAAGGATATCGCTGCTTTGTTGGGGCGTGAAGTGCGTATCGCCAACGATGCAAATTGTCTGGCGGTATCAGAAGCCACTGATGGTGCAGGTGAAGGAAGGCCAATGGTATTTGCCGTTATCATTGGGACAGGTTGTGGTTCAGGTATTGCCTTTAAGGGACGGGTTCATGCCGGTGGTAATGGATTGGCAGGAGAATGGGGGCATAACCCATTACCGTGGATGGATGAAGAAGATCGCGTGTATCAGGATGAAGTGCGCTGTTTTTGCGGCAAACCAGGGTGTACTGAGACATTTGTGTCAGGCACTGGATTTATGACGGATTACTTCCGCCTGAGCGGTGTGCAGAAAAAAGGCCATGAAATTATAGAGGCGTTGGCACAGGGAGATGAGTATGCGGAATTGGCGATGCGTCGTTATGAAAGGCGTTTGGCGCGAGCGCTGGCACAGGTGATTAATTTATTGGATCCGGATGTGATTGTCCTCGGCGGTGGCATGAGCAATGTTGATCGCCTCTACCAAACATTGCCTGATTTAGTGAAAGAGTGGGTTTTTGGTGGCGAGTGTGCAACCCCCATCAGAAAAGCAGTGCATGGGGATTCCAGTGGTGTGCGTGGTGCGGCTTGGTTATGGCCTGTTTGTTGAAACGGTTTATTATGATGCCTGGGAACAACTCTATACCAATCCAACTTCAAGTTGCAGCTTGTAAATCAATGTGATTGATTATATCTCCCCACGTAGCGGGAGATATAAGCCGCATCTTGAAAGGCGATTGGTATATAAAGGGGCATAACATGATGAAGAATATGTTGAAAAGTAAGAACGTGTTGACAATGTCAACGCTAGCAATGCTGGTGGCATTTAATGTGAACGCGGCAACCGTTGATTTACGGGTGATGGAAACCTCAGATATTCACGGTAATCTGATGGATTTCGATTACTTTAAAGATAAATCCACGGAGCAATTTGGTTTGGTTCGTACTGTAAACTTAATTAAGGCGGCCAAAGCGGAAGCAACCAATGCGATCTTGGTAGATAACGGTGATTTGATTCAAGGTAGCCCGCTGGCGGATTATGTAGTGGCAAAGGGGTTGCAACAAGGGGAAGTTCATCCGGCTTACAAATTGATGAATACGATGGGCTATACCGTCGGTAACTTTGGTAACCATGAATTCAACTTTGGGTTGGATTACCTGAAACAGGCTGTTGCCGGTGCCAAATTCCCTTATATCAATGCAAATATTCTCGATGCCAAAACCGGCAAAAACTACTTTACGCCGTATATTATCGTTGATACTCCAGTTAAAGATCGCGAAGGCAAAGAGCACACGATTAAGATCGGCTATATCGGTTTTGTGCCACCACAAATCACCATTTGGGATAAAGCCAATTTCAATGGCAAAGTGGTTGTTAATGACATCACGGAAACCGCGAAAAAATTCGTTCCTCAAATGAAAAAAGAAGGCGCAGACCTGATTATCGCCATTCCCCATTCCGGTTTTTCCCAAGATCCTTATAAAGCGATGGCAGAAAACTCGGTTTACTATCTAAGTGAAGTTCCCGGCATTGATGCCATTATGTTTGGTCATGCTCACGGTGTGTTCCCAAGCAAGGAATATACAGGTATTAAAGGGGTCAATGTCGCTAATGGCACGATTAATGGCATTCCTGCCGTCATGCCGGGGCAGTGGGGGGATCATCTGGGGGTTGTCGATATGGTGATCAATAACGATAGTGGTGAATGGAAAGTCGAATCGGCCAAAGCGCAAGCCCGCCCTATCTATGACAAAGTCCATAAAAAAGCATTGGTTGAACGCGATAATAAACTGGCTTCCATTATCGAAACAGATCACCTGGGAACGCGCAAATTTGTGAGTAAATTCATTGGAAAAGCCACTGACAACATGTACAGCTATCTGGCGCTGATCCAAAGCGATCCAACTGTCCAGATCGTCAATGATGCGCAGGTAGATTACACCAGACGCTTTATCCAGGGCGATCCAAATCTGGATGGGCTTCCTGTTTTAGCTGCGGCGGCACCTTTCAAAGTGGGCGGGCGTAAAAATTCACCTGCTGATTTTGTGGAAGTAGAAAAAGGTGATTTGACTTTCCGTAACGCGGCTGATTTATACCTCTACCCAAATACATTGGTGGTAGTGAAAGCAACGGGGGCGAATGTGGTTGAATGGCTGGAATGCTCGGCGGGCATGTTTAACCAGATTGATGCAAACTCCACCAAACCGCAAGAATTGCTGAACTGGGAGGGTTTCCGTACTTACAACTTCGATACCATAAGCGGGGTTAACTATAAGATAGACCTGACTCAACCCGCTAAATACGACACCGATTGTCAGCTTATCAATAAAGATGCGAACCGTATCAAAGATGTTACCTATCAGGGTAAGCCGATTGATCCAAAAGCCACTTTCCTGATCGCCACCAATAACTACCGTGGTTACGGCGGTAAATTTGCCGGAACCGGAGAGGATCACATTGCATTTGCATCACCGGATGAAAATCGCACCATTTTGGCTTCTTACATTTCCAGAATAACCAAAGAGCAAGGCGTAGTATCAACTCAGGCTGAAAACAATTGGTCATTCTTGCCAATCAAAACAGATAAAAAATTAGATATCCGTTTCGAAACGTCCCCAACAGAAAAAGCGGCGCAGTTCATTAAACAACACGCCCAATACCCGCTGAAGTATATAAAAAATGATGATACCGGTTTTGCCATCTATCAAATTGATTTGACAGAGAAAAAATAAAAAGGACTGAACGTCATTATATGAATGCCTGCTCTCTTACATAGCTAAAGGGCAGGCAAATTTGCACGCTAAGGGATAACAAAAGGGATTATACCAATCCAACTTCAAGTTACAGCTTGTAAATCAATGTGATTGTTTATATCTCCCCCGAGTAGCGGGGAGATATAGGCCGCATCTTGAAAGGCGATTGATATATAAATATCAATGAGTTCTGATTGCGATTGGTGCTGCATGTTGCGGATGTGCAAGTTCTGGGCTTCGGCTATTGATATCGGAACAAAATAATGTGACGGGGATAAAAGATAATACAGATCGGCGTAGATAAAACCAATAGATCAAAGATACTGTAACGATTGTTTGATCCAGATCAGCAAGTGAAATGCTAATTTCTCTGCGCGAAGCGGGAAGCAAATCAGGTTTCATAGAGTGTTGTAATTGCAACTTGGAGTTTAATGTGTATATGTATTGATGATTTAATAATGAAAACAATTATGGAGATCACTAATATGCAGACAATGTTGGTAAGGATAATAAAAAATAAAATAGCTAAAATATTTATCTGTTCTATCAGTTTGATTCTGGCAAATATCACTTTCTCATATGCTGCTATTGTTCCCCCCAATGTGCAATTAGCGGATAAGCAGGAAATTACCCGTAATAATTTTTCCGAACCTGCCTCATTAGATCCGCATAAGTCTGAGGGGAGCAGTGAATTTGATATTTTGCGGGATTTTTTTGAACGCTTAGTTGATACAGATAAAGACGAGAATATTATCCCTGCTTTGGCTGAACGCTGGGAAACCAAAGATAATAAAACATGGATCTTCTATTTAAGAAAAGGGGTTAAATGGTCTGACGGTACACCGATTACCGCCCATGATATTGTTTTTTCTTTACGACGGCTGGTGACACCTGACACGATTTCTCCTTACGGTAGTTATCTGATTCAGGCGACTGTCGTGAACGCCCGTGATGTATTATCTGGTAAGAAAAAACCGGAAGAACTCGGTGTTAAAGCACTGGATGATGCAACGGTAGAAATTACCCTGGAAAGGCCAAAAACCGTTTTTCTGCAAATGCTGGCTCATCCCGCCATGTCTCCTGTTAGTGAACAGGCTATTAAAAAATATGGCAGTAAATGGACTCAGCCCCAACATTTTGTCAGCAATGGGCCTTTTAAACTCTCTGAATGGGTAGTGAATGAAAAAATTGTGGGTGTCAGAAATTCCCATTATTGGAATGATAAAAATACCGTCATTAATAAAGTCACTTACTTGCCATTATCAGATTATAAAGCGGATCTAAACCGCTATATGACAGGAGAGATTGATATATCTAACGGAGGGCCATCGGAATTCTTGCCAACCGTTAAGAAGAAATTTGGTGATCAATTGCATGTTAAGCCCATGATGAGTGTTTATTATTATTTCTTTAATACACAAAAACCGCCCTTTAATGATATTCGGATCAGGCAAGCGCTGGCTTTAGCATTGGACAGAAATATTATCACTGACAAGGTATTAGGCAATGGTCAAAAACCCGCTTATGATGTGGTGTCTCCTGGGGCGGGTGGTATTTATTTAAAACAGCCTGAATATGCCTCATGGACACAGGAACAGCGCATTGCCAAAGCTAAAACGTTACTGAATGAGGCGGGCTTTAATGAAAAGAACCCACTTAAGTTTACCTTATTGTATAACACCTCTGATGGTCATAAAAAAATTGCTATTGCTGCTACCTCAGCGTGGAAAAAGAATCTGGGCGTTGAAGTTATCTTACAAAATCAGGAAACTAAAACGCAGAATGATAGTATGACGCAGGGTAACTTTGAGCTGACGAGATACGCATGGAATGCTGATTATAATAGCCCAACTAGCTTTTTAGATATTTTCACATCAGGGAATACCAATAACCATATGCGATATCAAAATAAGGAATTTGATCGATGGGCTTTAAAAGCAGATGAAACGAATGATCCCGCTGATTACCAACAAGCCATTGATATTCTTAATCAAGAAATACCCGCCATCCCCGTTTATTATTATGTCCGTGTAAAACTCGTTAAGCCCTATGTTGGTGGATTCCACGTCGACTCAATGGGAAATATTCCGACAAAAGATCTCTATATTATTAAACACTAATCTTTTCTTAATAAGAGCCTGTTTTCATTAGGCTCTTATTGCTTGATAAAGTTAATTGAAATTATAAGTTAAATAAAAATGGTAGCGTAATGTAATAATAAAAATAGCAATTAATGGAGATTAAAAATATGAAAAAAATCATGACTGGGTTAATGAATAATAAATTCCCTCAAATCCTTACCTGTTCGATAGGAATACTATTAACAAACATCACACTCTCTTATGCTGCTGTTGTTCCTCCGGGAACACAATTAGCTGAAAAACAAGAAATTGTGCGCAACAATGGTTCTTTCCCCGCCTCTTTAGATGTACATAAAGTAGAAAGTAATGTTGAATTGAATATTATTCATGATTTTTTTGATGGTTTAGTTTACTCCGACAGAAAAGGCCATATTGAACCCAGATTGGCTGAACGTTGGGAAACGAATGACCACCAAACCTGGCGCTTTCATTTAAGAAAAGGCGCTAAATGGTCTGATGGATCGCCGATTACCGCCCATGATGTAGTATTTAGCTGGCGACGCCTGCTTGATCCCGAAATGGGGTCGCCTTATGGCAGTTACCTTGGAACAGCTCATGTAGTGAATGCAAACGACATTTTGCTGGGTAAGAAAAAAGCGGAAGAGCTTGGGGTAAAGGCGCTGGATGATTTCACCCTGGAAGTGAAACTCGATAAACCTGTGGCTTATTTCCTGCAAATGCTCACTCATCCAATTTTAGTGCCGGTGAGTGCAACAGCGGTTAAAAAATATGGTGACAAATGGACACATCCCGATGTTTTTGTTGGGAGTGGTGCATTTAAGCTATCTGAATGGAAAGTGAATGAAAATGTGATTGGGATCAGGAATCCCCATTATTGGGATGATAAAAACACAGTCATTAATAAAGTGACTTACCTTGCCATTACATCAGAAAAGTCGGATTTAAACCGCTATCTCGCTGGTGAAATTGATATGACGATGACCATTCCTCTGGATTCTTTTGCATCATTAAAGAAAACATTGAGTGATCAAGTTCATGTGAATTCTATGCTCAGCACTTACTATTACGTGTTTAATACGCAAAAACCGCCATTTAATGATGTAAGGGTACGGAAAGCATTAAGTCTAGCTATAGATAGGGACGTGATTGCTGATAAGGTATTGGGAATGGGACAATTGCCAGCTTTCGATATTTTGCCCCCTAATATCGGCGGTATCACATTATCCCCACCAGAATATGCTTCCTGGACGCAGGCACAGCGGGTTGAAAAAGCCAGGGAATTATTGAGCGAAGCCGGTTTTAGTGAGAAAAATCCGCTCAAATTCAACTTGCTTTATAACACGAGAGAATCCCATAAAAAACTTGCCATCGCTGTCACTTCAATGTGGAAACAGAACTTAGGTGTTCAAGCCAGTTTACAAAATCAGGAATGGAAAGTGATGTTGGATAATATGCACCAGAACAAGTTTGATGTCGTCAGATATGCATGGACGGCGGATTACAACAGCCCAATGTCTTTTTTGGATACTTTCCTGACAGGAAGCAGTCATAATATACCACAATATGCCAATAATGATTTTGATCAGGCAGTTATTAAAGCAGGTGAAACGAATGATATCGTTTATTACCAAAAAGCGATGGATATTTTTAATCATGATATTCCCGTTATCCCTGTCTATTATTATGTCAGTAATCGCCTGGTGAAGCCTTATATTGGTGGGTTTTACGTTACCCCAATGGATTATATTTCTACAAAAGATCTCTATGTTATTAAGCATTAAATGAAAATCAATGCATCATCGGAAAATTTTGGATTAAAAAATAAATACAGTTATGAAGGATAGAATATGAAGAAAATAACGATAAACAAAAAGATAAAAATTCTCTCTTTGGCTATCACTGCCCTGTTTGGGAATATCGCATTATCTTATGCTGCGGTGGTTCCTGAAGGAACAAAACTGGCTGCTAAACAGGAAATTGTGCGTAATAATGGTGCAGAACCAGCTTCATTGGATACACATAAAGTTTCAAGTGATGTCGAATTTAATATTATTAACGACTTTTTTGATGGCCTGATTCAGGTTGATAACCAGGGCAATATTGAGCCAAGGTTAGCAACTCATTGGGAAACCAATGATAATAAAACCTGGATTTTTCATTTGAGGAAAGATATCAAATGGTCAGATGGTTCACCCATTACCGCGCATGATGTGGTATTCAGTTGGCGGCGTTTGATTGATCCTGATACCGTTTCCCCTTATGGAAGTTATCTTGAAAATGCTTCTGTAGTAAATGCAAATCAGATATTGATTGGTAAGAAAAAAACGGAAGAGCTTGGGATAAAAGCGTTGGATGATAAGACGCTAGAGGTAAGGCTAGATAAACCTGTCGGAGATTTTCTACAAATGCTGACTCACCCTGTTATGTTTCCGATAAGTGAAAAGGCAGTAAAACAATATGGCGATAAATGGACCAGACCAGAAGTCTTTGTGGGAAGTGGCCCATATAAACTTTCTGAATGGATCGTCAATGAAAAGATTGTTGGGGTTAGAAATCCCCAATATTGGGATAATAAAAATACAGTGATTAATAAAGTCACTTACCTGCCTCTTTCTTCTGAAAAAGCAGATTTAAACCGTTATCTGGCGGGAGAGATCGATATTACCAATACTATTGCCGCAGAATCTTTTCCGTCACTGAAGAAAATGTTGCCTGATCAGGTACGTATTTCTCCTAAATCCACAGTCTATTTCTATGAGTTTAATAATAAAAAACCGCCATTTAATGATGCCAGGGTCAGGCAGGCACTGAGTTTGGCTATAGATCGCGATATCATTGTGGATAAGATATTGGGGCAGGGGCAATTACCGGCATATACAATGCTTACGCCAAATATAGGAGGCTTTAATTTTGAGCAACCTGATTATGCTTTTTGGACTCAGGCGCAGCGTATTGCTAAAGCGAAAGCATTATTGAATGAAGCAGGATTTAATCAAGATAATCCACTGACTTTTAATCTGCTTTATAATACTCAGGAAGGGCATAAAAAAATTGCTATTGCGGTGAGTTCAATGTGGAAAAAGAATCTTGGTGTGAAGGCTGTTTTGCAGAATCAAGAATGGAAAGTGATGTTGGATAATATGCATCAAGGTAAATTTGATGTTATCCGGCGAGCATGGGTTGCTGATTATAATAGCCCGATGGCATTTTTAACGATATTTTTATCTGATCAGGTCAAAAACACATCTATGTATGAAAATGCTGAGTTTGACAAATTAGTGGAAAAGGCAAGTAGTAATAACGCTAAAGAATATTATCAACAGGCATCAGACATCCTAACCAAAGAGTTACCCGCCATTCCTATTTATTTTTATGTGAATCATAATATGGTTAAACCCTATGTTGGTGGGTTTAATATTAATACGAGAGGTGAATATTTCACAAAAGATCTTTATATTATTGAACATTGATAACCGTAGTGGTTCATGATATCTATTCAAAGGAAAAGCAAGGATTGCTTTTCCTTTCCGGGGAATAGAATTAAAAATAAATATTATTCAGAAATCAAAGATTCTTCATATTGTTTAGCTTTTTGCTGATCAAATTGTCTCTCCCACTTAGCCACAACAAGTGCAGCGAGTGCATTACCGACTACATTTAATGCGGTACGAGCCATATCAAGAATCCGGTCAATACCCGCAATGAAGGCTAAACCTTCTAATGGAATGCCCACGCTGCCCAACGTGGCTAACAGGACAACGAAAGAAACCCCTGGAACACCAGCAATCCCCTTTGAGGTAATAATCAATGTGAGGACAAGTGTAATTTCTTGCCAAAGGGATAAATCAATTCCATAGAGCTGAGCAATAAAAATAGCGGCGATACTCTGATACAGCGTTGAACCATCAAGGTTAAATGAATAACCAATCGGAATAACAAAGCTGGTCACTGATTTTGAAGCACCATATTGTTCCATTTTATCCATGATACGGGGTAATACGGTTTCTGAGCTGGCAGTAGAATAAGCTAACAGTAGTTCATCTTTCAGGATCTTAAAGAGTATAAAAATGTTGATATCACAGTAGCGAGCAATTAAACCAAGAATGACAATAGCAAAAAATAAAATTGCACAGTGAACTAAGATAACTAATTTTATCAATGGTAATAATGAACTAAACCCGAAGTTAGCCACTGTTACTGAAATTAACGAGAATACCCCGATTGGAGCATACATCATAATAATATGAGTCACTCTAAACATGGTTTCAGAGAATGTTTGTAATACCGTTAATAATGGTTCTTTTTTTTCCTTCGGTAGTGATGATAAACCTAAACCAAATAATACGGCAAAGAAAATAACGGGCAGCATTTCGCCACTGGACATCGCCGCAAAAATATTATCAGGTACTAATGATAGAATAGTATTAACAATACCGTGTGAATGATTTTCAACTTGCTGTGTTGTGCGTTCATATTGAGATATATCTACTTGATGGAGAGTAGACATATCAATACCTGCACCAGGTTTAAATGTATTTGCCAAAAAAATACCTACAATTATTGCAATTGTTGTGACAACCTCAAAATACAAAATTGTTTTTAAACCTAATTTTCCTAATTGTTTAGTATTACCAACACCCAGGGCGGGATTCCACTTTGTATTTAATTTAATCAAAGATAAGCTGACTACGGAATTCTGCTGACCACGTTGCTCTTCGACGTTTAGCCACTTGACTATCTTTTATACTGG
>NZ_JADEUF010000109.1 GCF_015163655.1 Xenorhabdus griffiniae
CTTACCGATTCGGTTTGTTGACAAAATCGACATTTCACTTCTACCGTTGCCATCTGATTTCCTGAAAAAGTGAGGAGTATACATGAGAAACAACAAATTGAATACGTGACCCAATATCATTACATTTGTATGACATGTTTTATTTAATTTATTGCTCGCTGTTACGCGATAAATTAGAAGAACAGGTTAAACAATTATGTAGAAATTATTTGCTTAAGAATTCAGATAATTCGCAAATATATGCATTAAACTTCAAGTTGCAATTGACAACCCTATATGAAATCACACGCATTTTGAAGTTATATTGGTATATATGCATAAGTTTTATAGTCAGTTGAAAGTTGAAATTACATAAACCTGCTATTCTTTCATCTTGTCCAGCACGCAAAACATGAAATCTTCGATCTTTCTCACAGATCTGAAGATTTTTTTCTGCCGACAGTCCTTAAAGTTACATATATGTATCTAACTTTCCTCTTGTTTTTACATTTTTTATACAAATTTGACTAAAATGCAACCGTTAAATATATTAAATCATAGGTTATATTTTATCCGTTTAATCCATAAGGAGAGGAAGTAACCATGTCGATACCAACGCTTAGGCATTTCATTAATGGTCAGTATGTTGAAACTAAAGGTTCCGAATATTTTGATCTGGTAAGCCCGGTCACTGGTGAATCTTATGCGCGTTCTCCTAACGCGACCACGGCGGATGTTGATGATGCTTACGCATCGGCTAAAGAGGCATTTAAGATATGGGGCCGCAGTACCCCCTCAGCGCGCCAACGGGCGTTATTAGCACTGGCAGATACGATAGAAAAAAACGCTGAACGCCTGATTGAATTACAAAGCCGCAATACAGGGCAGCTCAAACACCTGATTGCTTCCGAGGAGGTTGCAACATCTGTGGATCATATCCGCTTTTTCGCTGGTGCCGCCCGTTTTTTGGAAGGCAAAGCTACAGCAGAATATCTCCCTGATATGACCACCAGCATTCGGCGTGAACCGCTGGGCGTGGTGGGGCAGGTTACCCCATGGAACTATCCGTTGATGATGGCGGTGTGGAAGATAGCACCTGCTCTGGCCGCAGGTAATACTGTGGTGCTTAAACCAAGTGACACCACACCGGAAAGCACTTTGCTACTGGCTGAACTGTCCGCGCCGTTTTTCCCTGCTGGCGCCTTCAACGTGGTATTGGGTAATGCGAGTGCGGGCGCTCTGGTCGTTTCACACAAAACGCCTGCTATGGTTTCTATTACTGGTTCCACACGTGCAGGTTTTCAGGTTGCCTCTTCGGCGGCGGATAATCTCACCAAAGCGCATCTTGAGCTGGGAGGTAAAGCGCCGGTAGTCGTTTTTGCTGATGCGGATATCGATAAGGCAGTGGATACCATCGTTACCGCAGGGTTCTTCAACGCAGGTCAGGATTGCACGGCGGCTTCACGTGTGTTGGTGCATGAATCTGTTCACGATACCTTCGTCGCTAAATTGGTGACGGCAGCTAAAGCCACCCGTTTTGGCGAGCCAGAAGATAAAGAGGCGCTGTATGGGCCACTTAATAATGTTCGTCAACTGGAACAAGTCAAAGGGTTTATTGCGCGTCTGCCCGCTCATGCCCGTATCGAAACAGGAGGGCGTCAGGCCAGTCGTTCGGGATATTATTTTGAACCTACAGTGATTACTGGCCTGGAGCAGTATGATGAAGTGATTCAGACTGAGATTTTTGGTCCTGTTATCACAGTGCAGAAATTCCTGACAGAACAGGAAGCTATCGAGAAAGCTAACGATGTGAAGTACGGATTAGCCTCCAGTGTCTGGACTCGCGATCATGGCCGTACGTTACGCCTGTCTCGTGAGCTTGATTTTGGAACTGTCTGGATTAACACCCATATTCCTCTTACGGCAGAAGCACCACATGGTGGCTTTAAGCAATCTGGATACGGTAAAGATTTGTCGGCCTATGGTTTCGATGAATACACACGTATCAAACACGTGATGAGTTCCAATGATTGATACAAGGATATCCACAATGAATCAAAAAATATCTTTGCGCGACCTGGTATCACGTGCGCACCATGAACTGTTTACTGACCGTGATGTGAGGGCGCTTGAGCGTTATTTTGCGCCGAATTTCATTGAACATTCTCCACTAATCAAAAACGGTCTTACCGGACTGCGTGAGTTGGTCCAGTCACATCCCGAACTGCATCATGAAACATTTCGCGTACTACAAGACGATGATCTGGTTGCTATCCACGGCCGTTTCACCGGCTTAGACGATAAGCCGTTGGTTGGTTTCGATCTTTACCGGGTTACCGATGGCTTAATCGTGGAACACTGGGATGGTTTAGTACCGCAGTCCGCGCCGAATGCCAGTGGCCGAACTCAATTAGATGGCCCAACGGAAACAGGCCCTAGCCGTGACAGAGAGAAAAACCGTGAACTAGTGGTTGATTTTTTCACGCGGACCCTGATCGAAGGGCATTATGATGAGTTTGAACATTACACCAATGGTAAGGCATTCCGCCAGCATAGCCCCGATATTTCCGATGGTACGGCTGCAGTTATTGCATTCCTTAAGCAACTGAAAGATGAAGGACAGGGCCTGCATTATACAAAAATCCACCATACAGTAGCCGACGGGCAGTTTGTTCTGACCCATTCAGAGGGAAGTATTGCCGGAGTGCGTCACAGTTATTTTGAACTATGGCGCGTCGAGAATGGCAAAGTGGCTGAACTTTGGGATGCTATCACACCAGTACCAGAGGATGCGCAAGCGCTACACCACCACGGTATCTTTGTTAGAAAATGACGGCATATTCCATCGTCTACGCACCACTCGATCAGGCCACCAGAACCGAACAGGTTGTGGAACGTTTAAGTAACGCGATCATCTCCGGGATATTACAAACTGATGAGCAGTTGCCTAACGAAAACGAGTTGTCGCGGCTGCTGGGTGTGTCACCGGTAACTGTTCGCGATGCCCTGAACACGCTACGTGCCAGGCAGTTGATTGATACTCGGCGCGGACGTCATGGCGGCAGTTTTGTGTGCCAAGTTTCCGTTGAGACAATGCAGAAATATCACCCGTTGCGGCTGATGGCTTCAGGTGAACTGGCGGATTTCAGCGAGTTTCACTGTGCAGTGATTGGTCACAGTGCGAGGCTTGCGGCTCAACGTTCAACACAAGGTGAACTGAGAAAGCTTGGACAACTGATCGACAGCTTTGCAACCGCAACGCAGCCAGATGCACGTATACAGGCAGATATGCGCTGCCTGTTAACCCTGGCATCCCAGGCCCAATCAGCCAGGCTCGCCAATCAAGAGCTGGAGATACAGGCTGAATGGGCGCCTTTGATGGTACTTCTATATCGAGAGGCAGTTATTCACAACGAGGTTGCTGCCGCCTGGCATACAATCTTGGCCGCTTTGTATAAAGGGGATGGTTTCGCCTGTTACCAACTGGCACAGAAGATGATTACCCGAATTACTGACCACTTGCTTGAATACAAATTGCGTATGGATACCGATGCATCATTCTTACAGCGATCTGATCGCAAGTAATGTGGCGGCATTTATCCCTGGAAGGGGGGCATATGTACAACAACATATATGTAGAACGAGCCAAGAATATCCTGGACGGTATCCTGGTTGCGGCGCAGCGGGCCACTACAACTTTAGCGGATAAAACAGCATGTATTTTATTAGAACTACCGTTATATCGTACGGAAGGTGTTCGTTTGCAGCAGGAGCAGCGCGACGTATTGCAAAAACATATCCAAGATGTACTGCAGTGTAACCACGTTTGGTGTAACGGGGCGGGATTTGCCAGCTATGCGATACCAAATACGGTTAGGGAAGAGAGCGGTTACTGGACGCTGGAATGGTGGCGTCAGGAAGGGAATACCATTCAATATGCGCAGCTGGAACAAAATCAAGAGCAATGCAGACGTTTGGATTTCCGATCGTTTGAGTGGTTCCGGCAACCAGCCAGCCGTCATCTTCCCGTCATCGATGGCCCTTATGTGGATTATGTCTGTAATGGCGCCTACACGATTACGATAGCCCATCCGGTGCTTATCGGTGAAGAGTTTGCCGGTGTCGCGGCAGTGGATATTCTGGTTTCGACGCTGGATCGGTTACTTCTGCCGGTTCTTGGTGCTATCGGTAAGCCTGCATTAATTATTAATGACGATGCGCGTGTCGTGACTTCAACCGTGCCAGGAGTGCGGTCAGGTTCACTATTGAAGGGCCAAGACGTTAACCGTTCGGCCAATCGAGAAGTCCCTTCATTGCACTTGGTGATCCTACCGTCATCACACAGGGCGTTTGTCAGCTGAACCCCACTAATTAAAATTACTCAGGAGTTTTTGTTTATGACTGAATCTATGTTAGCTAAAAGACGTAGGGCAGCTATCGCAAAAGGCGTAGGCGTGACTACACAAGTCTATGCTGAACGCGCAGAAAATGCTGAAATCTGGGATTCCCAAGGACAACGCTATATTGATTTTGCCGCCGGTATCGCCGTAGTGAATACCGGCCATCGCCACCCGCGCGTCATTGCTGCGGCCAGAGAGCAGTTGGAACAATTTACCCACACCTGTCATCAAGTAGTGCCTTATGAAAATTATGTAGCGCTAGCCGAGCGATTGAACCATCTGGTTCCGGGTGATTTTGTGAAAAAGACCGTTTTTGTCACCACAGGGGCTGAGGCAGTAGAAAATGCCGTGAAGATCGCGCGTGCTGCTACCGGACGTAATGGTGTAGTCGCTTTCAGCGGCGCTTTTCATGGACGTACCTTCCTTGGTATGGCATTAACCGGCAAAGTCGCACCGTACAAGATGGGGTTTGGCCCGCTAGTCGGCGACGTTTACCGTGTTCCATTTCCGGTAGAGTTACACGGTATCAGTGTAGAGCAGACACTGAACGCGCTAGAGAATCTCTTCAAAGCTGATATTGAACCCACGCGCGTTGCTGCCATTATCATCGAGCCAATACAGGGTGAAGGCGGATTTTATCCTGCACCTCCCAACTTACTCAAATCTCTACGCGAAATTGCCGATCGCTACGGTATTGTACTCATTGCTGATGAAATTCAGACGGGTTTCGCGCGTACAGGAAAACTGTTTGCTATGGAACACCATCAGATTGCAGCCGATCTGACTACGATGGCAAAAGGGCTGGCGGGAGGGTTTCCGCTGGCAGCTGTAACGGGACGATCAGAGTTGATGGACGCTGTAGTGCCAGGGGGATTGGGGGGAACCTATGGAGGTAACCCGGTAGCGATTGCTGCTGGTCACGCGGTACTGGATGTAATCGAAGAAGAAAAGCTGGCTGAGCGTGCAATGCAGCTGGGAGAACGGCTAAAACAATATCTGCATAAACTGCGCCCGCATGTCCCACAGATTGCTGATGTGCGGGGGCTTGGGCTGATGATTGCGGTGGAATTTAATCGTGCGGAGAGTCAAGAACCTGATGCCAATTTTACCAACGCGGTACGTCAGAAAGCGCTAGAACGTGGCCTAATTCTGTTGACGTGTGGTATACATGGCAACGTAATCCGTTTCCTTCCACCGCTGACCATACAAGATGATGTTTTTGACGAGGCACTTAATACCCTGAAATCTGTCTTACTCGAACTGAACTGTAGATCTGCCGTTTGACCGGAGATAACCAGGAGGAATTGTACGTGACGGCAGCGAGTACCTGAGCGGGTTCATAAGAGAGGACAACAATGCACTGGTATCTAAACGTATTAAAGAATTATACCTGTTTCAGAGGGAGGGCTCAGCGTAAGGAGTTCTGGCATTTTTTTCTGTTTCAGCTCCTTGCTGCTCTCATCATTTCCTTCCTGGAAAGGCTATTTGCTATTGCCAACCCCGAAATTTATATGGGGTGGTTTAGTGCTATCTATTTACTGGCCACATTTTTGCCAGCATTGGCGGTAAATGCCCGCCGTCTACACGATATTAATTGTAGCGCCTGGTGGCTATTGTTACATCTGATCCCCTTTGTCGGCACTGTTATTTTACTGATACTCGCTGCTCTGAAAGGACAGATGGGTAGTAATAAATACGATTCAAAGAATCGGATTCACTCCATTAAAGGAGAGCTGAAATGGCAATGAACAGAAGAGATTTTATCTCTACTGCCGCAACTTTTGCAGGGGCGGGAGTCCTTTCATCCATACTTCCCTCTGCATCTCTGCTTGCTCAGGCATTAACTGCGGTTGATACTCCGGTCATCAATATTAACCCATTCCGGCCGACGTTGTTGCAGGATGCACAGTATAGAACCAGCAGGTTGGGTTTGGATCCGCGCATCTGGAATTGGCATAGAGACATGACTACCAACGCCATGCCTGCCAACTACTATGAGGCATCTTTGGCTGATTGGCCAGCTTTTGGAAGCTTCTCCAGAGATCAGAGCTGTGAGGTTGCAGTTATTGGTGGTGGGTTACTGGGAGCATCTACTGCGCTGCATCTTGCTGAAAAGGGCATAGATGTGATTCTGGTTGAAAAGGATAACATTGGTTCGGGAGCCTCTGGCCGTAATGGGGGACAGATGACACCCGGCATTGCCCGCTGGGAAGCTGAAACCATACTGGAAAAATTTTCCCTTGATGAGGCTAAACGTTTATGGCGTTTTGCATCGATTGAAGCAATGGAACTTGTGGATGAGCTCCGCGAACGTTACGGCTTTGAATGTGACCGCAAATATGGTCACATTACTGCGGCGATACATCCAGGTCACATGGGGCCATTGGTTGCTAATGTTGATGCCCGACGCCAGCTGGGGGATAGGGCAGTGAAAGTTATTGGGCCACACGAATTGCAGGAAGAGTATGTGTGTTCGAGTATCTATCATGGTGCCAATATCGACAGCATCGGTGGACAGGTTCAACCTCTGGCGCTGCTGCGGGGCTTGGTGTATGGCTTTGTCAGACTGGGAGGACGAGTCTATGACAGTACAAAGGTGAAGGGCATTAGACAGGATGTCAGCAGCACGGTTATAGAAACTGAGCGGGGACTTATCAGAGCGAGTAAAGCTGTGGTGCTGGGGGTACATGGCTCTACGGATGAGTTTATTTCCGGTCCTTCTACTACAGTGCCTTTTTTCACCTATGTGGCAGTAACCTCGCCGTTGGTGGATATCAAAAAACTGATTCCGTCAGATCTGCCGGTCTACGATACACAGTTACAGATAGACTATTATCGCGCGGTGCGTGGCAATCGTCTGTTATTTGGTGGACAGGGCACGGGTAACTCCTGGTCACCGCGCGATGTGAACAACTACTTGCTTGATCGTATCAGAACCGTATTCCCGTATTTGGAAAAACCTGAACTGGAATACTCTTGGGGTGGGATCAGCGATCTGACCCTGAACGGTGCCACCGATGCCCGCAAAAGTGGTGACAACATCCCTGTCTATATGGTGCATGGCTGGAGCGGACATGGAGTGGCACAAACGGTACGTGTTGGCAAAGCCATCAGCGACGATCTCATCGGACGTAACCGCGACTTTGCTATGCTTACCTGCATTGATCACACAAGGATTCCGCTAGGCTCCTATCTCTCTCCGGTGGCTATCCCATTAATTAAAGGCGCTCTGGGAGTAATAAGCACGATTAATCCGGCAGATATGGTTTCGTTCTGAATGTTGGATTCCATTATCATGTACTACTACCATTAAGTCATTTCCCACAGGGGAGCGGAAGGAAAATGTCTGTGCCTCCTACCGTCCGCTTCCTGTATGTATATACCAATCCAACTTCAAGTTACAGCTTGCAAATCAATGTGATTGTTTATATCTCCCCGCGTAGCGGGAGATATAAGACGCGCCTTGAAAGGCGATTGGTATATAATAAAAATTGATACCATGTGAACATCTATTAAATAGCAATGTTTTTTTAATTTTTAAATGATTAACTAACAGAAATTTATGATAATGTGTTCTGAATTATATGATGTATTTACCGTTGTAGTAGTGATTTGTATAAATTAAAAATTAGGATAAGAATTATTGAGGGACTTAAATAAAAAACGAAAATAACTAGCCCAGGAGTATTAATCATGGCAATTGTATTTGCATCAATAAATCCACATAACAATCCCATACAAACATCAAGCACCAATTATGTTGACATACCTGGTTTGGAAATTGATGTATCAAGATATTCTAACTCACCAGGTTTAACCGCATTAATCACCCTAAATATACCAACTCCCTATGCTTCAGGTAACAATTTTCCTGGAGGGAATTTTATTATTACAACCGGTCAAGGTGAACAGTTAGCCTTCGGTGGTTTTACTTACAGTAATAAGAATCCAGAATCTTATGGCCGTATGCCATTCACACTAGTTGCCAGTTGTTCTCTTGCGTCTAACATTTCCATTATAAAAGCGCAGTGGAGCAATATACGTGGTAGCACGGTCCATATTGATTCATATGCATCTATTTCTGCGATTATTCAGTGTAGTCTTGGTTAATTTCAGATTAAGTAATCTATTGATAGTAAAAATCCGCCTTCATAGAAGGCGGTATTAATTTCGCCCAGAAAGGATACCCAATCAACATTAACTGGTGTTATCTCTTGTTATTGCAAGTTTAAAATGTCACCCTGTTCCGCAAAGTAGAAATGTCACCTATCAAAGTGGATTGGCGTATAATATGTACAACTAAAACCTGATATAAGGGCGTGGCATGTTTAGACCAAATAGCTTAATTATCTATGTCGATGATGTCTCTCTAAGCACTGAATTCTATAGAAAAATACTGAAGTCAGAACCCTTAGAAACCTATGAGGAATTCTCTGTTTTCTCCCTCAGTACTGACTTTATTTTAGGTATCCAGTCCAAGGCTGGTATTGACCCTAAACCCCAACCTCATTTTGGTGGGTTTGAAATATGTCAGTCTGATGTTTCCCGCAACGATGTCGATTTGATGTATCAGGAATGGAAAACTCTTGGCATTGAATTTGAACTCGAACCAACGGATCTTGAATTCGGTTACACATTCGTAGCAATAGACCCTGATGGTCACAGATTAAGAGTATGTGCAACTGACACCAGTAACATCGCTTAGGTAGCGCACTGAAAATCCCGTAGAGCAACGCCTGAATTCTCAGGCTTGCTCTAAACTCATCGGGATTAGTGAATACCGGATTGACGGCTCTAAGTTTTTAGGGGCGCGTCCTTCAAACCAGTCATGAGAGGAACCGTCAATTTGGATCAACTCACCGACGCAGGTGACATTTCTATATTAGTGCTACATTGGTTCGCATAATCTCCGACGTTATGTTGAATTGCGGGCTGTTACAATTTCAGAGCAGCCCAGCAATTTACACATAACGTGCATTGTGCGAATCCTACGCCGATCTTCCGCCTAGCACCCCTAACTCACTCCCTCTTTTGGTAATCAAGAGAGGGAGTTATGAAGATCATCTACTTCGATTACATCGCAGGCTTTGGCATCAATGCACTTGTTGCTGATGAGTGGGATTTTTACCCATCTGTTGATGAGTTGATGTACGAATGTACCTCTCTCTATGGCAATCAAGTCGTGTTCGTCTCCACGGCGACCACATCAGGAAGTTTCACTGGCTATCAGGAATCTTTGAAATGATGACTGATAGAAGCGTTCTTATCGATTATCTTGCCTTTTCTGCGCCGCTATCCTGTATGAAAGAAGTTCATACCTTTCAGGAAAAAGGTCATGAATGGCGTAAATATGAATTCTTGCCATCTTATCGGCATTACCAATGCAGCCGCTTTGCTGACACGGTATCAGGTAATGAATATGAAACATTGCCTGACTCATATGAAGTTTTTTCTTCTTCTATTGAAGAGATCAACCGTAGAGCAGAACACTATAACAATGAATTGTTGTCCTGTTTACATTCACGATTAAGACGCTTTATTGCTGCTGTTTTTGGGTTATTTGTTGGTCCAGCTCGCGGAACAGGCGGTTTTGCCTATCAAGATTCAGCCGTGCTTTATTCTGAGGATAGCGGGAATGAACATTTCGGCATGATTTACTGGGGCGGTAATAACGGTACTTTTTACGTTCAGATTGGCGGAAAGGGTTGTACACATGTTATGAGTGGCACAACACCGGGAAAAATTTATAAGTGGCTTAAACATTTAGATATTACGTCATTAAAACGCTTGGATCTTGCTACTGATGATTATGACGATGTATTCACTTGCCATAATGCGTTATCCGCTTATAAAGATGATGCCTTTTATGGCGGTATGGGTCCAAAGCCAAAATTAGGTAGTGCACATGAAATAGATGCAGCGGGGTGCTATACCAAAGAGATCGTAACCGTAGGTTCTCGACAATCTCGCGTTTACTGGCGTGTTTACAATAAAGCTCTTGAGCAAAAGGTTTCCGGTACCTGGTATCGTTCTGAGGCTGAATTGAAAGGCGTACCAATTGAGGTGCTTTTAAATACTCAAGGAACTTATACAGGATTGTGTCCTTATGCGGCTTCTATTAATCCAACAAAGCCTGCTGCAATTCCGGTTCTTTTGGGTCGAAAGTCCATTGATGCTATTGAATCTAAAGTCAGATGGTTGAGGAAACAAGGCTCTAAATCTATCGCAAAACTTATTCACTTCTTTGAGGGGGACACTCAGGCCGTTCTGTCTATGATTGTTCGAGATGAACATATTTCTGATTTAAACCTGAAATTAGATTTGCCCCCAATATACCAAACATTAATAAATGAGAAATTAGGAGTATCAACATGTCCGTTTTAGAAAAAATTCCATTTTATATTGAAGTCACAGCGGTTGATGTAAAAGTTGAGCAAAAAACACGTACCAATAAAAATACGGGCGAAATTACTCCTTATTATACACAGCGTGTCATTGCGCATATGGGACCGCGTTCAATGTCAGAGACCGTTATCACTTTGTCAGAGCCAAATCCATTACCAGAAGGGAAATATTTGATTTCCGGATCTAGCTTATATCCGGGTAAGCCGTTTGGTGATAATCCGCCACGACTTGAGTTTAACCAGTGGAATGTTTCTTATGTTCCTATGGAAACAGTGAAGCACTTAATAAAAATGTAGAAATACTGCATTTTAACAAGGAGTAGTAATGTCCTCCTTAACGGGTTCTATTTGTGATATGTCTAATAATTGTCAAAAGATATTATTGGATATATCAAATCAAATTCCAGTTTCTTATGATTATCCTTACTTGGGTAAAGTGTGGGGGCTGGCATTTAGCTCTGTAATTACGTTGTATTTATTTTCTTTTGGATTGGGTCAAATAATACGCATGGTTAAACATGCTTAATATAGGAAATTAAAGTATGTCTTTTAAATCTCTTCGTAATAAAGTTGTATTGGGTGTTACTTTGGCGGCTTCTTCTGTATTTTCTTTTGCTGATGAAGCATCTAGTAAAGCGGGTGATGTTGATTTGTCAGCATTAACAAATAATATTAGTTTCTCCGGTGTTATTGTGGCTGTTATGGCAATTGCTGGCTCTATTATTACTTTGCTTGCTGCTATTGCAGGTGTTAAGCATGTATTGAAAATGGTTCGCGGTGCTTAATTCAATTTACTTTGATAGGTAAAGGGGTGAAAGCCCCTTTTTTTGTTTATGAATGCTGACTTATTAACGCTTGTTGTTTTTATTTGGGGGCTATTATGCGCATGGGCTGTCATTCAGGGATTCAAAGGCTAATAGTTTATTCATTTTGTTTTTTATTTTTATTTGTTGTTTATCCTAGTCCGGTTAGGGCTAATCCGGCTGCGGTATTATTGGTTAGGGTGATTGCTCAGACTGTTACAAAGAGAGCTGCTACAAGAGCGGTGGCTGATGTGACAGCAAGGCAGGCGGTTTCTAAATATCCTTTAACCGAATTAGCGCTTCAGGAAACGATAAGACGGCAAGCAGCGGCAGAAGCTGCATCAACTGCGGCGGCAATGTCTCGCGCCGCAGCGGCTAGAGCGGCTTCCGTTCCAGCGCGTTCGGCATTGCGTTCTGGCGGTAAAGTCACTTGGGCGGGGTTGAACATCGCAGGTGGTGTTATGACAACATCGGAGCTTATCGGTGCTTTCCGCTCAGGGGATTTAGCCGTATCGACGGACGGTGTAGCGTTAGGAAATGGCAAATATGAAGTTAGGATAGGGGGGCGGACTCAGATTGTTGATTTTGAACCATCGGATGATCAACCGGTTATTCTTTATGGTAATGCTATCAGGGGTGATACAGGTGTGGTTGTTACGCCGTCACGCCCTGTTGTGGTGAGTGGTTATTTGCTTAATGGTGATGGTTTGAATTCCTATATACCTTTAGAACTTCCTTCAGGGGTATTTAAATCAATGTCTTTTGATAATTATAAGGTCACTTATAGTTTTAATATTAGCGATGATTCTGGTGATTATTATTTCATTGAAGATGATGAACCCTCTTCAGTTCAGAATGCGATGATTTATGCCTCAGTGAAAGAATTTGAGCGCCAATATAAACCTGTTATTTATGATGCTGAGGGTGATAATGGGAATTTTAAATATGTTAATACATCTTACAGTGTAGATATTCTTGATTTCGTATCTAAAGCGGGTAGTCCCTTCCCCTCTTATCCGGGAGTATATGAAGAGATTGGCGGTGCGAGTACTCGTTATGAGGCTACTGTTCCGGCGGTTCTTCATGTGAGAACATTAAAAAACGGTTTCAATCCTTGTGAAATTGTTGAATTGGCTACAGGTGAAACTAATATTTATGGTGAACCCGTAACTGAAAGAAAGAGGATGTGTACTCCCCCAACGGATAGTGATTATATTATTAATGATAAAAAAATAAGCAATTTAGTTTATTTATCGTTAAACACGGATTACAAAAGTAATTACTTTAAAAATAAAAACAAATTAAACTCTGTTAAATCTGTTTCCTCTTCTGAATTGGCGGATATTCTTGATGATGAATCAGTGGATAATGCTATTGTTGCTGATTTAATGACGGATTTATTACATGACGCTGCTTTGCAAGATGATTATCAAGGTATTCCTGTTTCTGATGATGATTATATTTCTGAATCTGAAATAGCAGACGCTTTAAGAAAATTAGGAAAAGATAAACTAACAGCACGGGATCTATTTTCCCCGTATCAAAATATTGAAATAGATCAATTAACAAATAATGAAACAACCATTAATAGTGGCAACGGTAAAACAGATATTAATGTTGAAGCTAAAGTTGATTTAGGTGAAAACCCGAATATTAAATCGCCTGATTTGGGTGAGCTGCCAACAGGACGAGATATTATAGACCCGATTAAAAATAGCATGCCTTTTCTTTCTGATTTTAAATTATCGGGCAAAAACGCCACTTGTCCGACTGTAGATTCTCATTTCTCTTTAATGAGCCATGATTTTCATTTAGTGATTGATACTCATTGCCCGCTGATTGAACAAAACAGAACTTTTATAGAGCTTATTGCGTCTTTGATTTGGGCTTTAGTGGCTTTGCGTGTGCTTTTAAGCGCTTAGGGGGGAATTCTATGTACGGTATTTTACTTTCAGCTTTGAATGCGGTTCTTGGTTATATTCTTCGTACTGTTGTTATTAAGTTCATTGTCTTTGGTGCGTTGTATCTTGTCGTTAAAGAATTGATGTCTGTTGTAGTAGAGCTGTTACCTAAAAACACGAATATTCAATCTTTGTTTGATTTGCTTCCTGATGCAGCTTGGTACTTTATCAATCTGCTTCAGGGAACGTTGGGCGTGAGTTTGGTGGTTACGGCCTTTTTTACGCGTTTCATCATTCGAAGAATTCCAATTATTGGGTAATTATCATGTCTATTACAGCTTACTTTGGCGTTCCCGGCTCTGGTAAGAGTCATGAGTGTGTGAAAAGTGTCATTCTTCCGGCCTATATGAAAGGTCGTAGGATTGTGACCAATATTGATGGGATTAATCCTGATGCTATTCGTGAGTATGCTATCAAGTTATCTCATATACAGGATCTTAAGCATTAACTGTATATTTTAGATAGAAAAAAGGCTTCATTTATGATCTGATAATCGTCGCCAAACTAATACCAAAACCACGGATGAAGCCTG
>NZ_JADEUF010000011.1 GCF_015163655.1 Xenorhabdus griffiniae
TTTAATAATAGTCAGGTGCTGACATTGCATCAAATATATATTATCGGTACTGCCGTAGTGATTTAGCTATTTTTCCGATATCATAAATCTATTTACATATTTGATAACAATAAAGTTTAGTGGTGAACTATACCAATCTAACTTCAAGATGTGTGTGATTTCTCCGCGCGAAGCGGGGAGATATCAGGTTTCATAGCGTGTTGTAAATTGCAACCTGATGTTTAATACGTATATACAAATATACTGATATAGTTATCTCTTAACCACAGCATCTGATGGTGATTACGCTTTCTCATAAATTTTGTTATAGTCCTTTCCCAAGTTAATCTGTCTACCAAGCTCCACTTTACGTGTTAAATAGGTATCTCATGACTCGCAGTCACCCGTTCGCTATATTTATTCTCAATATCCTTGGAATTGCTCTGTTCCTCTCATGGTACTTGCCTGAGAATCACGGTTTTTGGTTCCACATTGATTCTACTATTTTTTATTTTTTCAATGAAAAATTATTACCCGATTCGAAATTTTCCCTATTTGTCGCTATCGCGAATGTCAGGGCATTCGATGTCATATCACTTTTATGCATGGGCTTACTTTATTACAGCGCGTTTCGCAAACAAGACTACGCCGGCAAGCGCCGACTTTTCATGATTGGGTTAGTAATGCTGATCTCTGCCATTATCATTAATCAAATAGGCCATCAAATCCCCGTCAGCCGTCCAAGTCCAACGCTGACATTTGAAAATGTTAATCGCATCAACGAAATGACCAGTTGGCATACAAAAGACTCCTCTAAAGACAGTTTCCCTGGTGATCACGGATTAATGCTCTTAATTTTCAGCAGCTTTATTCTGCGTTATATTTCCCGCAGTGCATTCTGCATTGCTCTACTGATTACGGTTGCTTTTGCTCTTCCCCGTGTTATGGCAGGTGCACACTGGTTTACAGATATTGCAGTAGGCTCTTTATCTCTAACGTTGATCGGCATGAGCTGGATATTACTCACCCCATTAAGTGATATGATGGCAACATGGCTAGACAAAAAATTACCGCATATTAGACGCGATAATTAAACTCATAATATTGAGGAGATGCCTGTTATCTCCTCAATATCACCTCATATTCAGCAAAGCTGTATAAAATGGCAACAAACCATTCTAACCTATTAGTTCCTAATCCAATTTTTTGTAAAGAACTCTTTTTGTCTCTCGCTTTTTACTCATGATTTCAGTAATCTTTCCTGCATCCTGTTTATTAAAATAATATGTTTTGTAAAGACAATAATAAAATGTGTTGCTTCGCACACTTTCATGGACAGGAAATTTGTTAATTCACCCTATTTTGACTAGGCTTTAGAACATTTAGTGTTTTCATGGTGGTGAAAGTCACGTTAAGGACTGCAAGGAAAAATCAATAAATGGTTCAATCTAAACCAACACTGAGATACATCTTGCGGCTGATACCCGCAATCATAGCGGCAGCAACACTGACCGCATGTAGTTCACCAGATTCTAACCTACGCAATAAACAAACTGAGACGCATGCAGTAAACACTGGAAAGCATTATTTACTGCAAGCATCTCAGGATGAATTTGAAACTCTGGTCAACAAGTTAGATATTAAGTCTAAGATACTCAATCAATACGCTGACTGGAAAGGTGTAGCCTATCGGTTAGGTGGAAACACCAAACGCGGTATCGATTGTTCCGCTTTTGTGCAACGTACTTTTCATGATCAATTTGGTATGGAGTTACCACGTTCCACATTAGAACAACAAAATATAGGACAAACCGTGAGTCGCTCTAAATTACGGGCTGGTGACTTGGTACTGTTTAAGACAGGAGTTCGCAGGCGCCATGTCGGTATCTACATCGGCAATAATCAATTTGTCCATGCTTCAACCAGTAATGGGGTTATCGTTTCCAAATTGACCGATACTTACTGGAGTAAACGCTACTATGGAGCCAGACGAGTGTTATCAGATAACATAAAAACCTCGGTTTGACGGACACCTAACGTATCTTTCCTTGCAGACATTAAAAAACGCTTCCATTTAAGAAGCGTTTTTTATCAATGGGTAAAATCATAGTGGGTACAGCGCAGTTATATTTTCTGCAATTGCAGCACCTAATGTCTTCAAACGACATATCACTGCACTCTCATCTTCCTTAGCAAAAAACAAACAGGGTTCTCTCTCCCACTCAATCACAGCACTCGGTATCTGCATATCAGCAATAGACTGATTAATAACATGCAAAATTTCCCGTGCTTTTTCACCCTCATGGCTTAATAATTTCAGCCCCATTAGGCTATTTCCTAAATCTGTCTCTTCTGCTGGTAAAATCTCAACTTTTGTACCAACGAAGCCAGTTGACCACCGATAACTTTGCGGCAGTCTGTGTACTACCGAAAGTTGGATATTATTCACGTATCATTCCTATCAGAAACAACATTAATACATCTAACCACCAGCTGTAGATTATCGATTCGTCAAAACCGAATAACCACCCAACAAAAAAGTAAATAAAAGGTTAAAATAAAAATCGTGTTACCGCACTTACTTCACTTCCTGCTTTAAAAAAAGTGCGACCCAGCTCGCATTTTATATATATTTATACTGTTTAGGTAAAAAATTCAACTTATTTTTATGCAAAACAGCAACCTTTAATTCAAGATTTATTTACATATTTGTTTCTTTCAAATGTTACTGAGTGCCAATAGAACCACAATCTTTTTATTTACAATAGGTTAAATAATGACAACCCTATAACCTTCCATAGACATAAAGCCATTATTAGAAATTAACAAAAAAGCAACATTTCAGCGTTAGCCGGATATGATAGTATTAAAAATTTCCTCCATTTTTTGATGATTGCTCGATATTTCCTGTTTATCAGATTAATCAATAACCCTCTAAAGGCTCAAAGCACTTTAGGAAAAACACTTAAAAAAAGGCCATCCCCTATTGGCAGATGGCCTTTAAAAACATTTTATGCCTGAACTTGATTATTCTCAGAACACAACACTTTATTTATGATGCTGATTATTTATACGATTCACTACGTGCATAGATAATAAGCATCATTGCTAATGTCACACATAATGCCATTGAGCCTACCATCGGCCAGGCATTCTCCTCAGGCAGTAGAGACAAAATAGCGCCCACCGATGCAGCGATGCTAAAACGGATGGTTCCTGCCAGTGAAGAAACTGTTCCGGCCATGTGGGGATAATCGTCCAACACAACAGCCATCGTGTTAGACGTAATCATGGAAATTCCGCTGATATAAATGGCAACTCCCATAACCAGAGAAATAAATCCCAGATCAAACAAGGTGCTAAACAATAGCCATAATCCCACGACAAATTGAATAAACAGCCCAATATGCAACATTTTTAATGGGCCATATTTGCGTACACACTGACTGTTGATAGTTGCCATGATGAACAGAAAAATAATATTCAGCCCGAAATAGTAACCAAAATGCTGCGCAGGTACACCGTTCAATTTGATGTATACAAATGCCCCAACACTGAGAAAAGAGAACATTCCAGCAAAGGAAAAACCACTCGCTAAGATGTAACAGAGTACCTGGCGTTGCCGAAACAGCATGACGAACTGTCTTACAGTAGTTTTTAAGTTAAATTTCTGCCTTTTCTCTTTAGGTAATGTCTCTTCTATGAAGAGAGCCACCAGGGTAACAGTAATGACTGCAACCAAGGCTATCGACCAGAAAATAGCATGCCAGTTAAACCATACCATCAACATCCCACCCAACATGGGAGCCAATAACGGGGCGATGATCATCACCAATGTGACAAAAGACATGCTGCGGGAAAACTCCTCTTTTGTGAATCTATCACGCATCAAAGCGTTGATGACAACACCGGCAGCCGCAGCAGAAAATCCATGTAAGAAACGCATGGAAATAAAGGTATCAATATCTTGCGCTAAAGCACATGCAGCAGAAGAGATAGCAAAAACAATGACACCTCCCAAAATGACTGGCTTACGTCCTAAACTATCCGACATTGGCCCATAAATCATTTGCCCAATAGCAAAACCCAAAATATAGCTACTCAACGTCATCTGTACCAAACCATCACTGACACCAAAACTCTCAGCGATCGTTGGCATACTCGGCAAATACATATCAATTGCCAATGGCATTAACATAGAAAGCAAACCAAGGATCAAGACTAATCCCAAATAGGACGAACGCTGTTGTTGCACGCAGTTACTCCTGAATCAATTGAAGGATAAAAATTAAGGGGTTGGCATTTGTATGCTGTTGATCTCATTATCAGTCAGCGCCCGATATTCTCCTGGCTCTAATGCCGGATCGAGATAAATTTCGCCGATTCGCTCCCGATGAAGCGCAACAACATGATTTCCCACTGCGGCAAACATGCGTTTTACTTGGTGATAACGTCCTTCGCTAATAGTCAAACGAACACGTTGAGGCTCGATAATTTCCATTTGTGCGGGTTTTGTTAGTGTTTTTTCCCCATTTAACTGCACCCCTGCCAGAAATTTTTGCTCAGTATCCCCAGAGACTGGATGTTCCAATGTCACAAGATAAGTTTTTTCGCAGTGATGTTTAGGGGATGTAATACGGTGTGACCATTGACCATCATCAGTCAACAAAACCAACCCTGTCGTATCGATATCCAAACGCCCTGCTGAATGTAATTTATGAGCAACAGGCTCATCGATAAAATACAAAATTGTCGGGTTTGCAGGATCATCTGTCGAACATACATATCCCTGGGGTTTATTCAGCATGAAATAACGTGGACCATTGAGTTGTTGCAATATCGTGCCATCATAGGCAACTTGCTGATCAGGCTTCAATTTATAGGCTCCTGTTTTGATGATCTCATCATCGACAGTGACTAGCCCTGCCCGCAACTCGCGCCCCACATCGTTGCGGCTAATACCTAATTGTTGTGATAAAAATTTATCCAATCGCATGAATAGATGTACCTGACAAAAATAAACACAGATGAACATGTCCTTGATATTATGAACAACCTCAAGGCCACTATTGGGATACAAGATTAAACAGATAATTTATAGAAAAATCATCACGCCAGTAACTATATCAACAATAAGTTACACGTTATAGCCCACCTGATCCTAGAAAAATAATGATGCATGATTTCTCAACGGCAGGCTTCAAAGAAAAATGTTATTCTCTACCGTAATTATCTTTTACCTGATATTTGTGACAGTAACATAAAAATGGCTTTTACTTTACGTCCTTATCAACAAGAAGCGGTAGACGCAACCATTCGCTATTTTCGCCAGCACAGAGATCCCGCCGTTATTGTTTTACCAACAGGGGCAGGTAAAAGCCTTGTCATCGCAGAATTGGCAAAGCTGGCCCATGGTCGTGTTTTGGTTTTGGCACATGTCAAAGAACTTGTTGCGCAGAATCACAGCAAATATTGTGCTTATGGATTGGATGCAGATATTTTTTCCGCAGGGCTAAATCAAAAACAAAGTACAGGAAAAGTGGTTTTTGGCAGTATTCAGTCTATTGCCCGCAACCTGGATTGCTTTGACCACCATTTTTCACTGCTAATCATCGATGAATGCCACCGCATCAGTGATGACGAAAACAGCCAATACCAACAAATTATCCAACAACTTCGAAAAAACAATCCCCAAATCCGCATCTTGGGTTTAACCGCAACACCTTATCGTCTTAGTGCTGGCTGGATATATCAATATCATTATCATGGCATGATCCGTGGTGATGAACGTAGTTTCTTTCGCGATTGTATTTATGATCTTCCATTGCGTTATATGATTAAGCATCATTTTCTGGTTTCTCCAGAAAGATTGGACATGCCTGTAATGCAATATGATTTCAGTCAGGTACGAACCAGTCAGCAAGGGATATTCAATGAAGCGGAATTAAATCGGGAGCTTAAACGCCAAAAGCGTATCACTCCTCATATCATTAGACAGATCATTGAATATGCACAAAATCGAAAAGGTGTGATGATTTTCGCCGCGACAGTCGAACATGCCAAAGAAATCTTCCAATTGCTGCCGACAGGACAAGCCGCATTAGTCAGCGCAGATACCCCACCATCTGAACGGGATCACTTAATTACGGCATTCAAAGAACAGCAACTCCGCTATATGGTCAATGTTGCCGTACTCACAACAGGATTCGATGCTCCCCATGTTGATTTAATCGCCATATTGCGCCCAACAGAATCGATCAGTCTTTATCAGCAGATCGTCGGGCGCGGCTTACGTTTATTTCCTGACAAAAAAGATTGCTTGATTTTAGACTATGCAGGCAATCCCCACGATCTTTACACACCTGAAATCGGTAACAGTAAACCCAACTCACAAAGCCAGCCCGTTCAGGTATTTTGCCCTATCTGTCAATTTGCTAATACTTTCTGGGGGATATGCACGACAGATGGAGAGATCGTTGAGCATTTTGGGCGACGCTGCCAAGGTTGGGAAGAAGACGAAAATGGGAAACGTCAACAATGTGATTTTCGTTTTCGTTTTAAGTCATGCCCCCATTGTGGTGCAGAAAACGATATCGCGGCCCGACGCTGTCATCGTTGTGAAGAAGTGCTCGTCGATCCCGATGATATGCTGAAAGCCGCTCTAAAACTAAAAGATGCCCTGGTGCTACGTTGTGGTGGTATGCAATTAACACCAGGTCACGACAATAAAGGAGAATGGCTAAAAATCACCTATTACGATGAAGATGGTGCGGACGTATCTGAATTGTTCCGTTTATCGACCTCAGCCCAAAAGAAAGTATTTGAACTGCAATTCCTTCGCCAACATCAACGTGCACCAGGAACCGTTTTTCACTGGAGAGCAGCGGCAGACGTTGCTAATCAATTTTCTTTATTGCGTCATCCTGATTTTGTTGTCGCGCGTAAAAAAGGGCAATTTTGGCAAATTAGAGAAAAGATTTTTGACTACCAAGGGCGATTTAGACGGGCTGATGATTTGTACTAAATATGTCAGATAGATCATCCACTGACTCACTGGAAAGCATATTTATATTTGCTGTCATATCGGTTTTTCGCTAGAATGCCGCCCGCTTAGCGTAATAATACATGTTAAGCCAAGTATCGAACCTGCTGCTGGGTCGCCTGTAGCAGGATTTATTTTCTTCTTTTACAGAGAAAAAATAATGTTAACTATTAATGCAGAAGTACGTAAAGAGCAGGGCAAAGGTGCGAGCCGCCGCCTGCGTAGAGCTAACAAGTTTCCAGCAATCATCTATGGTGGTAACCAAGAGCCAGTTTCTATCGAACTGGATCACGATGCAGTTATCAACCACGAAAGCAAACCAGAATTTTACGAAGTTCTGACTCTGGTTGTTGATGGTAAAGAAACTAAAGTTAAAGTGCAGGCAGTACAGCGTCATCCGTTTAAACCTAAACTGACGCACATCGATTTCCTGCGTGCTTAATTAGCCACAGTCGAGCTTTTATCGGGACGCCGAGTAAATAACGCCGCAATTGCGGCGTTATTTATTTTTACAGCGGCTAATCTAGCGATTACCACCATGGCGTTGCAGTTGATCGCGCAGATTCGGGGGTGTTCCCTTGATCGTCAATGTATCTGTGACTGGGTCCCAAAAAATGCGTTCTCCCATCAACATAGCATCAAAGTTAATGGTTAATCCTCCACCACTACCGGCAAATTTTGTTAGTTGGCGTAACGTTCCGCGATCAGCAGGAAAGCTTTCTTCCAATTCATAGCCCTTTTCCTGCGAAAATTGCTGAAAGTTTTGCTCACCCAGCGCGGGTAACTCTTGGGAGAGTTCTTGTAACTTAATCTCTTCGCCCGCCTGTAACTGTTCATTACAGTAACCATAAACTTGCTGACGATAAGCCTGACGTTCATTTTTATCTAACTGTGCCGACTCACAATAATCATCTAAAGCCTGCAGCAAACCTTTATTTTGAACTTTGGCATTCATACCTTCACTGGCGGCGAGAAAATCCATAAAAAAGTCTGAAACCTTGCGCCCTACCCGTCCTTTTAAAAAAGTCAGATAGCGGCTGGATTCAGGATTGGTTTCCCATTCAGTTAGATCGATTCTTGCAATGATATCAGCATGGGGAATATCAAGATATTGTGTTGTATTTACATCAAGTTCATCATTGACGGATGTGCTATTACAGCTGTTAAGAACAGCAATCAGCAAATATTCCACGGCAAGATAACGATATTGGCAAAACAACACCGTTCCCCCTTCGGCAAACGGATACTTCGCCAGCTCATCTTTTAAGCGAACAGTTGCAGCCCGACTAAAACCGAGAAAATCATCATCTCCTTTACGTAGATGACGGAGTGATCCCGCCAGCTCACTTTCTTCATTGAACAAACCGTAAGCTTTACTTTTCGCGCTGTATACACGATGCAACTCTGCCATCATCTCTTCAACCACTTGGTTGGTATCCAGCAAAGCATCACGCAAAATCACTTCCAACGTCTGTTCATCACGTTTAATCAACCGATGTAACGCGATCTGGGTAATTTCCAGACTCATTATTTATACTCCTTTGCAGCGTTGACCATATAGGGCCGTGCGGTTAGCGGCGTATTCAAACATCGTTATCTTTCTGCTGCAACCAAAAACCCAATTGGCAAAAATATTCGCCATTTAATTGCCAACATCCTGCATATCAAAGATTAAAATGATGCTGCAATATTCAATATTGGCAACAACTCCGGCAACAGAGAGTTAATTTGTCATAAAAAAAGCAGAAAATCCCCCCTCTATACGGTAATATATGGGGCTTTGTACATTCAGGATTTTTGATTTATGCCACAGTCATCTCGCTATAGCGATGAAAAAGTTGAACATTTATTAACTGAATTAGTAAATGTTTTCGAGAAAGACCATACTCCAACTGACCTAACCTTGATGGTTTTGGGTAATATGGTAACAAATTTGATCAATACGAGTATTGCTCCTGCCCAACGCAGACATATCGCAGACTCGTTTGCACACGCGTTGCAATCTTCAATCAACGAAGATAAAGCGCATTAATCTTTATTTAACACGTTGACGTAAAGAAAATATGGTGACTAGCTGTCAGCATTACCGCGAAAAAGTTTCTCAGATGATCAGTTGGGGACACTGGTTCGCACTGTTCAACATTATGTTCAGTCTTGTGCTGGGCAGTCGCTATCTATTTGCATCTGATTGGCCGGGTTCACTGTTTGGTCGCATCTACGCGCTGGTCAGTTGGCTTGGCCATTTCAGTTTCATTGTCTTTGCCATCTATTTACTTATTCTATTTCCGCTGACATTTATCGTTATGTCTCAGCGGCTAATGAGGTTTCTTTCGGCCACGTTGGCAACAGCAAGTTTAACGCTACTGATATTTGATTCCTCCATCTATGTTCGCTTTCATTTGCATTTAACTCCACTGGTTTGGGATTTAGTCACCAACCCAGAACAAGGTGAATTAGCAAGAGAATGGCAACTGATGTTTATCTGTATTCCTTTGATTTTTCTAATACAGATGCTTTTCGGCACATGGAGTTGGCAAAAGTTACGTAGCCTGAACCGTCAACGATTTGGTAAGCCACTGGCTGCAGTATTCATTACTGCTTTTGTCGCTTCACACCTCATGTACATCTGGGCAGATGCTAATTTCTACCGCCCGATTACCATGCAACGCTCAAACTTACCCATTTCTTATCCAATGACCGCCCGCAAGTTCCTTGAAAGACATGGCCTATTGGATCAGCAAGAATTTCAACGCCGCGTTAATCAACAAGGCAATCCCACCGCCTTGAGTGTCAATTATCCGCTGAATAATTTATCTTATCAGGACACTGGGCGCGGTTATAACTTACTTCTGCTTGTCGTGGATGGTCTGGATCATCAAGACATTACCCATGATATGCCAACTCTGGAACATTTCGCGCAGAACAATATCCAGTTCACTCAGCATTTCAGTACCGGTATTCAAGATGACACGGCATTATTTGGTTTATTCTATGGCATATCATCAGGCTATTTGGACGGCATTCTTAACGCCAGAAAATCCTCAGCACTTATTGATGCCCTGACACATCAAGGGTATCAATTTGGCCTTTTTTCTTCAGATGGATTTCAGACACCACTTTATAGCCAGGCCATACTGACCGACTATTCATTGCCAGAAGCTAAAAGACAAAATGATGACGTGACAGTGACGCAATGGAGCCAAT
This sequence comes from Xenorhabdus griffiniae, assembly GCF_015163655.1. Lineage (GTDB taxonomy): Bacteria > Pseudomonadota > Gammaproteobacteria > Enterobacterales > Enterobacteriaceae > Xenorhabdus > Xenorhabdus griffiniae. Next base: position 10,226 of record NZ_JADEUF010000011.1, read on the forward strand.
GGTTAGATCTGCGCAATGATTCCACACCTTGGTTCTCATTTCTGGATATTAACGGCTTTGTACCTTCGTCCGGAAAATTTGATAAGAAAGCGCTGGATACTGAAATCAGCCATGTTTTAGAAGTCCTGAAAACTAAAGGCGCCTTAGATAAAACAATCATTGTGATTACAGCTAAACAGAGTAAAGACACAGCAGGTAACAGTGCAAAATGGTTTACGGGTGATAAATTCAATCGTGAACAGCTCCATGTCCCCCTTCTAATTCAGTGGCCAGGCACTCCAGCACAGACTATCGATAAGTTGACTAGCCATCAAGATATCATGACAACCTTAATGCGCCGTTTATTGCACGTTACTAATTCTCCTGAAGATTATTCCCAGGGTGAAGATCTTTTTAATGCCCAAAGAGAAAATCCATGGCTTATTACAGGCGATAACGGTTCATTAATTGTTACAATGGCCCAAAATACTGTCTATTTCTCCAAAGATGGAGACTATCATCTGTATGATTTAGATGGTAATGAAATTCAGGATGCCAAACCAAACTTCGCCCAGTTATTACAAATATTAACGGAAGTGAAACGATTTTTAGCAAACTAATCGTTTAAAAATCAATCGCTCACTAAATTAGGGGCTTGCTTTGCAAATAAAAAACGGTAATATAAGGGAAGTCATCGGCATGTAGCGCAGCTTGGTAGCGCACCGTCATGGGGTGTCGGGGGTCGTAGGTTCAAATCCTATCATGCCGACCAAATTTCCCTAGAAAAACCAACCTGTTATGGTTGGTTTTTTTATGTCTGGAATTTGCTCTTGGTAAAATTCTGGTACAATGGCCGATGGAAATTTCACATTAAAATTTATTAAAATAATTGCTTATTTATTCTTTTCTATACGAATAAAACTTCAAGTTGTAATTTACAACGTTATATGAAACGTGATTTCTCTCCGCTTCGCGGAGAAAAATCACACGCATCCTGATGTTAGATTGGTATATACATTTTCAGAACCCAAAGACGCTGCATTTGATCAAAAAAAGATGTTGTCAGGTGAGTTTGTAGACGTTGATATATTTTTTGAATTGATTTTACGACCGATAACTCTCCATCCAATGTACGGCATAATCCAATATCTCTTTAGCAGGCACAAATAGTGTATTAGCCGCTCCAATAGTGCCTTTAATAATAACCTCTGAATGTTCATGACAAAAATGTTCAACGATATCTTTAAAATAATCTTGATTAAATCGTTCACAAACAGGATCTACAGTATCAAATTCCTCTAACATCACCCATTCTACTTGGTTATCTTGCAATAGTGGGATCTCCATTTTCCTAATACGCTTGTTGGGAATATTTGCTAAATGTTCAGCATGATGCAAAAGACTCATGGTTTCATATGGAGCGCCAATCATAAGAATTTTTCCCTGACACTCTACCAATTTTGCAAATGGTGAATCATTGCCATAGCCATAATCTAATGAATGATTCGCTACGAAATACTCAGCATTATTCCCAATAGCGACGACAGAAGCACCAGGGTTTTGGCTTTAATCATATATCTAACCCTATGTTGATTTTATTACCTTCACTCTTTGTTTAGGTTTGGTTTATTGCATATTCTTCCATTTGGGACTACCTTATATGTGTGTACTCAAATCCTACTTGTTTAGTACACCCTCATTTGCTTCTTATTTCGCTCTTCCCCTCCCTAGATTCAGGGAGGGATTTTTATCGTTGAAAATTTTATAAAAAAATATTTTCCTACTATCTGTAATCGCCTCAGAGTCAACGGTAATTATATCTTTCTGGCATACCTCTATCATAAATTAAGTATTTATAATTAACTAATTTTGTTATAAATATTCCTGTGCATTTCCTTTATAAGAAATTTAAATTTCATTAATGATTAACATAATAATAAGAAAGTAAATTCACTTATTTTACAGTTAAGTAAGGAAAAAATAGGAAATTCATCATGAATATTAAAAAGTCTCTACTTTTAGTGGGATTGACAGCCTTTGGTGCTATCCCATTCTCTAGTATTGCTGATCCAGATCACAATCATGGATATATCGACACACCACCAAGCAGGGCACTTTTATGCAAAAAAAATATCAATAAAAACTGCGGGCCTGTCACGTATGAACCACAATCGGTTGAAGGCCCCAAAGGATTCCCACAAGGCGGACCACCGGACGGACAAATCGCTAGTGGTGGTGTCGGTCAGTTCAAACAACTCAATGAACAAAGTACAGACCGCTGGCATCACGTTACTATCAATAAAGGAATTAACCAATTTAAATGGACAATAACAGCCCGGCATAGCACCACTTCATGGCAATTCTATATTACCAAGCCTGACTGGGATCCAAACAAACCTCTAACGCGTGCTCAATTTGATCTAAAACCCTTCTGTGAGCGCTTTGATGATGGAAAAAGGCCAGGCCAAATTGTCTCATTGAATTGTGATATTCCTGATCGCTCAGGCTATCATGTTATTCTCGGCGTGTGGACAATTGCTGATACTACCAATGCTTTCTATCAAGTTATTGATGTTGATATTAAATAATATTTTTAATTAAACTGACATTTTATTTATACTAATTTTCTTTCAAGATGCGTCTTATATCTCCCTGCTACGTGGGGGGATATAAAGAATCACATTGATTTGCAAGCTGCAATTTGAAGTTGGATTGGTATAAGATATTATATGAGCACAAAAAGTGCTGGAAAGTAACCAGCACTTTTTTCTAAAAAATGGAGATACTTTTCAGGTAAGCTATATTTACCTAACACAGCCCTACTCATAGGAAAATATGAAAAAATCAACTATTCTTAGAATTGCCAGACCAACAGATAATCTTACTAAAATTGCAGAAATGTATCGTCGTGGCTTAGATTTTATCACACTAGGAGAATTTAAAGATCACGATGGTTTTGATGGTATCATGTTAGGACATCCCAACCACTCCTGGCATCTTGAATTCACTCATCACCACAATACACATGTTGGTAAAGCCCCAACTAAAGATAATTTATTAGTATTTTATATAGAAGATGAACTTGAATGGCAAGAGCATGTAAAATCAATGCAAAATGCCGGGTTTATTCTCGTTCCTTCTTATAATCCTTATTGGGATAAGAACGGAAAAACGTTCGAAGATATCGATGGTTATCGTGTTGTATTACAACATGGTACTTCAGAAATTTAGTTATTTATTTTACGGTTGATTATTTATTCATTAGGCTATTAGTAATAATCTGATTAGACTTCGATACACATTAAACTTCAAGTTGCAATTTACACGATATGAAACCTGATTTCTCCCCGCTTCGCAGGGAGAAATTACACGCACCTTGAAGTTAGATTGGTATATTTTTTATTTCTGATAGCCTAAAAAAATCACCATAACCATCATGTTTATTTGATCATGTTACGACAAAAATGTTTTCTGCTCAGATTCTCTTCGCATACGCAAAGCTGCTACCGCTTTCCCATCGGCATGATCCCATTTCACAAACTCCTTTGCTGCACTTTGGTAATCACCTGTATTCAATTTTTTCAATAATGTTGAATGAGCAAAATTACCGATCCCTAAATTGAAAATAAACGAGCATAATGCATCAAATTGTCCTTGTGTTAGAGGTACTTTCACTAATTGCTGAATGGCGGCATAAACCGGGATAAGATCTTGATGTAAATATTCCTCAGCCTGTTGCATAGTTATCACTTGTCCAGGCTCTACTCCTTTCGTATGACCATATCCAATTGTCCACGGCTCTGCGCCAGTGACAGGATCTGGATACGCTTTCAATTTCAATCCTTCGTAATTTTTAAGTTTATTAATGCCGTCTTCACTGATTTTCATTCATTTTTCCCGCTACCAGATTGAACACCAACGTTATTTTTGGTCTAAAAAACAATCCAGAGATCAAGTGTAGATGAAAAAACAATCAGCAAAGCTACAATTACACTGAGCGATAAAGCCTCTACAAAAAATCAAATAAAAAATAATACGTTAAATATCAATAAATTATTATTTAATACAAAAATTTTTTAATTTTTAAAAAAATATTTTAATAAATACCTTGACTCTTTTGCTTTTGAGCATAAAATTCTCCTCAGAATTTAGATTTTCGTGAAGTAAATCACAATTTATAACCCGCAAAGGAAATCATCATGAAATCTGTAAAATCTTTCCTCTCAAACGTACACTGCGTTGTTATCCGGTTATCAGCAACTCGTTTTATGTAAGAGCTGCTACAATATAAAAACAAGCCAGCCGAAAACTGGCTTTTTTATCGTCACTATAGCCCTAAGATAAATGCTTTCTTGCCTGTTTCATTATTTACAGGCTGTCCATTGAACTTCTGTTCCGAAAAATTTGTCTTATATGCCTAATAAATTTCAAGTCGCAATACTGCGCCAAGGCAACATCCTTCAGTAGCTTAGATAACAGCCAATTTATTGAATATGTTATCAGGCGGGAGAACAGCCAACAAAGCGGCAACCTGTAAAAGCAAAATGAAGGCATAGTGTTCATGAAATGTCTATACTGACTGGCTTGCCGTATTTATCTAAACATCAGGAGAATTCGATGGACTTTCGCAGTCTGAAGTTAAAATCAGAATTAGGGATACTTGAGATTATTTTACATCTCGTCATCTGGTTCCTGATTATTTTATTGACATTAGGGTTAGGTGCCTTCGTGTTTCCCTACTATATGACTCGATTTATCATTAGTAAAACACATGTTATCGATCGAGATAGCGGACAAATTATAGGCAAATTAAATTGTGAGATTAATTTAGTCCAAATAATTGGATATGTTGTGATTTGGGCTATTCTCTCTTTTATTACATTTGGTCTTTTATATTTTGTCTATCTTTACAAAATCATAGCGCATTGCATTAATCATACACGTGTGATCTCTGCATAAACGCATTAAACTTCAAGTTGCAATTTACAACATGATATGAAACCTGATTTCTCCCCGCTTCGTGGGGAGAAACAATGAGCTATATTGTCTTATACTCGATAAACTCCAAATTGCAACCCAATTAATGAGCTGCAATTTGATATCCATCAGAAATCAGGATTTATTATCAACGTATTTTTCAACCAAGGCATATAAAATGGCGATGGTTTCTATATCTGGTACACCGTCATAATATGACGAACGGAAGTGCATTTGAAATGCTTTAATTAAAGATTGAAAATTTTCTTCTTTTTCTGCCCCAGTGATGTCATACCCATAACGCCTGAACTTTTCTAAAATCTTGGCGACATCAGGCAGACAATGCCCGAATTGTTCAATATATTTTTGCTTAGTTTCTTCGTCATACCATGCTCCAATTCCCGCATCATATAATTCTTTCCACGGGAAATATGGACCTGGATCGGTTTTTCTTTGCCATGCAATATCTGAATGCCCTACAACATGAGTCGGTTTAATATCCGGGTAACGTTGTAAGATATTAGTAGCTAGTTCTTTGATTGCAGTAATTTGATCAGGATGATAAGGAGGGAAAGTAAATACACCGCCATCATCACTCGCCTCATTCACAATCTCAATACCTATGGATGTGTCATTCAGCCCTTCTCGCCCGTCCCAGCTACTTATTCCTGCATGCCAGGCCCTTTCAAGTTCATCAACCAAATTGAATATGCGAACTTTATCAAATCCAGCAGTCTGGTAAGTCGGATCATCTGGGTTTGGGATTAAATAGTGAGCACTGACAAGATCCCCGGTCAATGCCCGAATAGATTTCTCAAAGTTCAAAGCAGTATAGTGCATAACTAAAAAGCGGGAACGTCTGTTAAAACTTTTGGTTGAACGATATGAATTATAATCAATTTTATACATCATTGTTCTCCTTCATTTGTTTTGATGTGTGTTCTAATCCGCTGTTACCAACAGCATAAAAGGAACAAACATAGCAATAAAGGTTTTGTTTGTTTATTTATTTATTTTGGAACATCGTGAAGAAGACAAGCGGGAATAGGGACATACCGTCGCGATGAGCGATATGTCCACAACGCATTAAACTTCAAGTTGCAATTTACAACACAATATGAAACCTGATTTCTCCTCGCTTCGTGGGGAGAAATCACACGCATCTTGAAGTTAGATTGGTATGTTAAGGAAAATTACGGCTCAATTTCAATATCTGTCAGTGGATAACAGCTACAGGGTAAAATTTCACCTTCATTAACAAATGCCAGTGGCTTACAAGGATATCCAACCTTCCCTTTCACCAGGCGAACACGACAAGAACCGCAATATCCTTGCCGGCATTGATATTCAAGCTGAACTTTGCCGTGTTCCAGTGCTTCCAACAAATTGTCGTGCAAACCAGAAGAGTAATGGATATATAAACCCTGCCGTGACGGCAGGGTAACTTTGTAATCAGCCATATCAGAGTTCGAAACCGCTGAGATCCTCAGTATTGACTTCCGAATCAATCTGACCAACCAGGTAAGAGCTGACTTCAACTTCCTGTGGAGCCACTTGAACATTATCAGAAACCAGCCATGAATTGATCCAAGGGATCGGGTTAGAACGGGTTTCAAATGGTAACTTCAAGCCAACCGCCTGCATACGAATATTAGTAATATATTCAACATACTGGCACAGAATATCTTTGTTCAGGCCGATCATAGAACCATCTTTAAACAAATAATCAGCCCACTCTTTTTCCTGCTCTGCTGCCTGTACAAACAGATCGTAGCACTCTTGTTCACACTCTTTGGCAATTTCCGCCATTTCAGGATCATCCTGACCAGAGCGCAACAGGTTCAACATGTGCTGTGTTCCCGTTAAATGTAAGGCTTCATCACGCGCAATCAGTTTGATAATTTTGGCATTACCTTCCATCAATTCACGTTCAGCAAAAGCAAATGAGCAAGCAAAACTGACATAGAAGCGGATGGCTTCCAGGGCGTTAACACTCATCAAGCATAAGTAAAGTTGCTTTTTCAATTCACGCAGATTAACGGTAATTGTTTTACCTGAAACATCATGCGTTCCTTCACCAAACAGATGGTAATAATTAGTCATTTCGATCAGATCATCGTAATACGCGGAAATGTCTTTGGCGCGTTTTAAAATCTGTTCGTTCTCCACAATATCATCAAATACGATAGCGGGATCGTTCACGATATTACGGATAATATGCGTGTAAGAACGCGAGTGGATCGTTTCTGAAAACGACCATGTTTCAACCCATGTTTCCAATTCAGGAATGGAAATCAATGGCAGAAAAGCCACATTCGGGCTACGGCCTTGAATGGAATCCAATAGCGTTTGGTATTTTAGGTTGCTAATAAAAATATGCTTTTCATGATCTGGCAGCGCGTTATAGTCAATGCGATCACGGGAAACATCCACTTCTTCTGGACGCCAGAAGAAGGAAAGTTGTTTTTCAATCAACTTCTCAAAAATAGGATATTTTTGCTGATCAAAACGCGCCACATTAACAGACTGACCGAAAAACATTGGTTCTTGTAGCTGATCATTTTTTACTTGTGAAAAAGTGGTATAGGACATAGTTTCCTCAAATTAAATCTTACACGCGCCGCCTTCACAATCGGAATCTGCTGACTCAACAACTTCTTCCAGATCACCTTGAACGTCTTCTGCCCCATCACGGGTGTTGTGGTAATACAACGTTTTCACGCCATATTTGTAAGCAAGCAGCAAATCTTTCAGCAATTGGTTCATCGGAACCTTGCCATTAGGGAAACGTGCCGGATCATAATTAGTATTGGCCGAAATCGACTGATCGATAAATTTCTGCATGATCCCTACCAACTGTAGGTAGCCATCGTTGCTCGGCATTTGCCACAGCAGCTCGTAAGCACCTTTCAGAAGCTCGTAATCTGGTACAACCTGACGCAAAATGCCGTCTTTGGATGCTTTCACACTGATATAACCACGTGGTGGTTCAATGCCATTGGTCGCATTAGAAATCTGCGAAGAAGTCTCTGATGGCATCAATGCAGACAATGTTGAGTTACGCAGGCCGTATTGTTGAATGTCACGGCGCAAAGCTTCCCAATCCATGTGCAAAGGCTCGCTGGTCAAGGTATCCAGTGTCTTTTTATAAGTATCAATCGGCAAAATACCTTGTGCATAAGTGGTTTCACCAAACCACGGACAAGCTCCTTTCTCTTTCGCCAGTTCATTTGAAGCTCTTAGCAGGTAATATTGAATCGCTTCAAACGTTTTGTGAGTCAGATTGTTAGCGCTGCCATCGGAATAACGTACACCGTGTTTTGCCAGATAATAAGCGAAGTTAATTACGCCAATACCCAGAGTTCGACGCCCCATTGAACCTTGTTTTGCGGCGATAATGGGATAATCTTGATAATCCAGTAAGGCATCCAGTGCACGAACAGCCAACTCCGACAACTCTTCCAATTCACTCAGATTTTCGATGGCGCCCAAATTGAAAGCAGACAGCGTACACAGCGCAATTTCGCCATTTTCATCGTTAATATTGTTCAACGGCTTAGTTGGCAGTGCAATTTCCAAACACAGATTCGATTGACGTACAGGTGCAATAGCCGGATTAAACGGGCTATGGGTATTGCAGTGGTCAACGTTCTGGATGTAAATACGGCCTGTTGAAGCGCGCTCTTGCATCATCAAAGAGAACAGTTCAACCGCTTTAATACTCTCTTTACGGATACTGCTGTCATTTTCATATTGAGTGTACAGACGTTCAAATTCGTCCTGATCTTCAAAGAATGCATCGTACAAGCCCGGAACATCAGACGGGCTGAACAGAGAAATATCTCCGCCTTTAATCAGGCGTTCATACATCAGTTTGTTAACTTGTACACCGTAGTCCATGTGACGAACACGGTTACCTTCAACACCACGGTTGTTCTTCAGTACCAGCAAGCTTTCAACTTCCAGATGCCAAAGCGGATAGAACAGTGTTGCGGCACCGCCACGCACACCACCCTGGGAACAAGATTTCACCGCAGTCTGGAAATGTTTGTAGAATGGGATACAACCCGTGTGGAAAGCTTCACCACCACGAATTGGGCTACCCAATGCACGGATGCGACCGGCATTTACGCCAATGCCAGCACGCTGGGAAACATATTTAACAATCGCGCTGGAGGTCGCATTGATAGAATCCAGGCTGTCACCACACTCAATCAGGACACAAGAACTAAATTGGCGAGTGGGTGTGCGAACCCCCGCCATGATTGGCGTTGGCAGTGAAATTTTAAAAGTAGACACTGCATCATAGAAACGACGGATATAGTCCAAACGCGTTTCTTTTGGATACGTGGAAAACAGGCACGCAGCAACCAGCATGTAGAGGAACTGGGCACTTTCATAAATTTCGCCAGTCACACGGTTTTGTACTAAATACTTCCCTTCCAGTTGCTTGACCGCTGCATAAGAGAAATCCATATCACGCAAATGATCAATAAAACTGTCCATTTGCTCAAACTCTTCTTTGGCATAGTCTTCCAGCAAATGTTTGTCATATTTACCCAGGTTGACCATTTTTACGACATGATCATACAGTGCAGGTGGCTCAAACTGACCATAGGCTTTTTTACGCAGGTGAAAAATAGCCAAGCGTGCTGCCAGATACTGATAATCTGGAGCATCACCGGAGATCAAGTCAGCCGCAGCTTTGATCATAGTTTCATGGATATCCGATGTTTTGATGCCATCGTAAAATTGAATCTGGGAACGCAGTTCTACTTGTGACACTGAGACATTTTTCAGACCTTCAGCAGCCCAGGCAACAACCCGGTGAATTTTATCAAGATCAATTTGTTCTTTATGTCCATCACGTTTGGTAACTAGCAGACTCTGGTTCATGGGGAAATACACCTTCTCTCTTTTCGTATCCCGCCTATATTGTTCCTTGACCTCTTGACAGCACGATGCCCCCAAGATGGCTGAAGGCCAGTTGGGGCTTAGCTACAATTCACTATTGTTTTGCTACTGCTTATTGCGACTTGCTACTACATACTGACTACATCACAAGTTGCTACAACAAGATGACAAGAAACACAATATATAGGGGGTAATTAAAACGGTAATAACAAGATAATGTTATTTTCGGGTTTTATCAAGTGTACAAGATCGAGAAGTTTTGTGGATAACTTGAGGATTAATTTTGGTAAAAAGCCGATAACCTGCGTAGTTACTTGATGTTACTTTCATAAGGCTATCGGCGAAACAGGGAAAATAAAATCTTAAAAATAATATTTAGTTGCTGTTTTATTAATCCCTTAACTGTCTTTGTCAGACAGATCGAGTATGTAGCATATAATTCACGTCTACATTATGTCCAAGCCGAAATTTGTCTGTTAACGGATTGTAATGTAAACCAATAATATGTTGCTCTTTCAGAGTAGTCTTATCAATCCAACTGATCAGTTCAGAAGGTCGAATAAATTTTTTCGCATCATGTGTTCCTTTTGGCACCATGTTCAATATATATTCAGCGCCAACAACTGCCATCAACCAGGCTTTGCGGTTGCGGTTAATCGTTGAAAAGAACACATGACCACCAGGTTTGACTAATTTGGCACAGGCATGGACTACAGACTCTGGATCTGGCACATGTTCAAGCATTTCCAGGCAAGTCACGACATCATAAGCATGTTGGTGTTGTTCTGCGTGACTTTCTACTGTTTCCTGAACATAAGCAACGGAAACACCGGACTCCAATGCATGCAAACGGGCAACTTGCAGGGGTTCAAACCCCATATCCAACCCTGTCACTGTCGCACCTTCACGCGCCATGCTTTCCGACAAGATACCGCCACCACATCCAACATCCAGCACTTTTTTGCCAAAAAGGCCGTCAGCATGTTGCAAAATGTAGTTTAAACGCAGAGGGTTGATACGGTGCAATGGCTTGAATTCGCCTTCAAGATCCCACCAACGAGAGGCAACGGCTTCAAATTTTTCGATTTCCTGCTGATCCACATTAGCATGGGATTGAATGTGTGAATCGGGAGTTTTGACGTTCATCAGCAATATCGCTCCTAGGAACTGCTTCACAGCAAACTGGTTCACAGCAAACTGGTTCACAGAAAATGTAACAGTATTATGGGGATGTGTGATAGAAAACTATTATACATGCCTTAATCTTGAAATACCCGTGTCAGATTTTTATAAAACTGCCATTTTGTGGTATAATTCTAAGCCTTTGAATTCGGAGTATGAGGGACAGTGGCTCCATGAGCGACATTGCCAGAGAAATCACACCGGTCAATATCGAAGAAGAGCTGAAAAGCTCGTATTTGGATTATGCGATGTCCGTTATTGTTGGACGCGCACTGCCAGATGTTCGGGACGGACTGAAGCCAGTACACCGCCGCGTACTTTTCGCGATGAATGTATTGGGAAATGATTGGAATAAACCTTATAAAAAATCTGCCCGCGTTGTTGGGGATGTTATCGGTAAATACCATCCACATGGTGACAGCGCTGTTTATGACACGATTGTTCGTCTGGCACAACCATTCTCCATGCGCTATATGCTGGTTGACGGTCAGGGGAACTTTGGATCAGTAGATGGGGATTCTGCGGCAGCGATGCGTTATACCGAAGTACGCATGGCAAAAATTGCCCATGAATTGCTGGCAGACCTGGAAAAAGAAACTGTCGACTTTGTGCCCAACTATGATGGCACAGAACAAATTCCCGAGGTAATGCCAACTCGTATCCCCAATTTACTGGTGAATGGTTCATCAGGGATTGCTGTCGGTATGGCAACCAACATTCCACCTCATAACTTATCTGAGGTGATCGATGGGTGCCTGGCTTATATTGATGATGAAAATATCAGCATCGAAGGTTTGATGGAGTATATCCCAGGCCCGGACTTCCCAACGGCTGCCATTATCAACGGACGCCGTGGTATTCAGGAAGCCTACCGTACAGGCCGTGGTAAAATTTATATCCGCGCCCGCGCAGAAATTGAAACTGATGAGAAAAATGGCCGCGAAACCATTATCGTCAATGAAATCCCCTATCAGGTCAACAAAGCCCGCCTGATCGAAAAGATAGCTGAACTGGTCAAAGAGAAGCGCATTGAGGGGATCAGTGCACTGCGTGATGAATCCGATAAAGATGGTATGCGCATCGTTATCGAAGTAAAACGTGATGCTGTTGGTGAAGTTGTCCTAAATAACCTGTATTCACTGACTCAATTACAGGTTTCATTTGGTATCAATATGGTTGCCCTGCATCAAGGACAGCCTAAGTTACTTAACCTGAAAGACATTCTTTCTGCTTTTGTTTGCCACCGCCGTGAAGTCGTTACACGCCGGACAATTTTCGAACTGCGCAAAGCGCGTGAACGCGCCCATATCCTTGAAGCATTGGCTGTTGCCCTGGCGAATATCGATCCTGTTATCGAATTGATCCGCAGAGCCTCCACGCCTGCTGAAGCGAAAGCCAGCTTGATTTCCCAAGCGTGGGAATTGGGTAATGTTGCCTCGATGCTGGAACAAGCGGGTGATGATGCGGCCCGCCCGGAATGGCTGGAACCCGAATACGGCATCCATGACGGTAAATATTACCTGACCGAACAGCAAGCACAGGCTATTTTGGATCTGCGTCTGCAAAAACTGACCGGCCTTGAGCATGAAAAACTGTTAGATGAATATCGTGATCTGCTGAAAGCCATCGCAGAACTGTTGTTCATTTTGGAAAGCCCAGAACGTTTGATGGAAGTCATTCGTGAAGAATTGCTACTTATCAAAGGGCAATATAACGATGCCCGCCGGACTGAGCTGACTGAGAATTCAGCCGATATTAACATTGAAGACTTGATTAATCAGGAAGATGTTGTCGTTACCCTGTCCCATCAAGGATATGTCAAATATCAGCCACTGTCCGATTATGAAGCCCAGCGTCGTGGCGGCAAAGGCAAATCGGCCGCACGTACCAAAGAAGAAGATTTCATTGAGCGCTTACTGGTAGCCAATACCCACGACACTATCCTTTGTTTCTCAAACAAGGGCAAAATGTACTGGATGAAGGTCTATCAATTACCGGAAGCGAGCCGTGGTGCTCGCGGTCGCCCAATTGTCAACCTTCTGCCATTGGATCAGAACGAGCGTATTACCGCTATCTTACCCGTGCGTGAATATGAAGATGGGCTGAATATCTTCATGGCAACAGCCAGTGGTATTGTTAAAAAAACCAAGCTCAGCGAATTCAGCCGTCCACGCAGTGCCGGCATCATTGCCGTGAATCTGAATGAAGGAGATGAACTAATCGGCGTTGACCTGACAGACGGCAGCAATGAAGTCATGCTGTTCTCTGCACAGGGTAAAGTTGTTCGTTTCCTGGAAGAAGAGGAAGAAACACTGGAAGATGGTACTGTTCGCGTAAAAGGTGTACGTGCAATGGGACGCACTGCAACTGGGGTTCGCGGTATCAAACTCAGTGAAGGGGATAAAGTTGTTTCCCTGATCATTCCTCGTGGGCAAGGAGAAATCCTGACTGTCACTGAAAATGGTTATGGCAAGCGCACTGCCGAGGGCGAATATCCGACGAAATCGAGGGCTACCCAAGGGGTTATTTCCATCAAAGTCAGCGAACGTAATGGCAATGTGATTGGCGCAATTCAGGTAGAGCCAACGGATCAGATCATGATGATTACTAATGGAGGAACATTAGTACGCACCCGTGTTTCTGAGGTCAGTGTTGTTGGCCGCAATACGCAAGGTGTCACCCTGATCCGCACAGCCGAAAATGAACAAGTCGTTGGCTTGCAGCGCGTAGCTGAACCAGATGACGATGATGAAAATGACAACATAGCGGCACCTTCTGATGAAGGGAATAACGAATAAAAAGACCGTGAGTTAAAGAGAAGCAGGCACTTAAGTGCCTGCTTTTTTTGTTCAATTTTTTGACAAAGAATGAGCAAGATGCAAATGCTGCTTTGTATTCCCTGCTACACTAGTATATGCTGTGAACAGTTAATATTAATCATATATTTCATCAGGCGATCTCTTGAGATATCTATCTTCTTTTCGGACGTCATTAAAGATATCACGTTATCTTTTTCGGGTGCTTGGATTTATGCTATGGGCGCTTGGAGCCTTATTAACCAGCTTTTATTTGACAAGTCTTTTTAATGCACTCAAATCAGATATTCGTCAAGAATATAATGCCAACTACGATATAGCCTTTTCTCATATACGACATATCGCCAATATCTTGCGAGATATTCAATTTATGGCGGAAAAGCATTTATCACAGGATAATGATAAAAATCAAACAATCGTACCGTATAATAACAATGTTCTCTCGTACATTCCGTTGAATGAGAATTCCGATTGTGAACTATTACGTAGAACCTCTCATAATAATTTATATTCATTAGATCAGTTGATTGCACTTTGGAAAGATAATCTTGCTGCTATACGCGGCATAAATCAGACTTTTTTCATTGGAGTAAAAAGCAAATGCATGGTGAATTTTTTCCCTCATAACAATATCGCAGAGCCTGATGCGTTAAAAAAAATGATCTACGAAAATACCCGCAGGTTGATCAATATGAGAGAACAAAACAATGAAAGAACACTCTTTTGGATACAACCTAACCCCAAGGCGGATAGTGGTAATCTTTATGTTTTTACGCCTATTTATATTAATGGGCACATGACAGGGATCATAGGTATCGAAAAATTTATCAGGCTAGAATCCTTTTTGCAAAAAAGGGAGCGCCCTGTTACAGTCATGATGCTAAACGAATCAAGCCTGCCCGAATTGCAGTTTTCTATAAAAACTAATAATAAACCCCTCGTTATAAATTCCAACTCGCAGCCGATGTATTTTGGTTACGATGAAAATTTTACCAGCCTGGTATTAATGCGGAATTTATCTCCCTCGTCATTAAGCATTACTTATTCATTACCGCTCAAACATATTTACGATGAAATGAAGGTCAGTGTAATTAATGGCATCATCTTGAATATTATTTCTGCGATTGCGATTATCTTTTTCGTTTGGCTGTTTGAACGTAAAATGTTTTCTCCGGCCGAAGAGAATGCTATTCGTCTTGAAGAACATGAGCAGTTTAACCATAAAATTGTCGCCTCTGCCCCTGTGGGGATAAGTATTTTAAGGATCAGTGATGGCGTCAACATCTTGAGTAATGAGTTAGCACATAATTACACTCGAATGTTGACACATGAAGATCAAAAACGCATTGTCGATATCATTTGTGATAAAACCAGTAGTTATATTGATATCGTCACCAGCAACAATAATCACTTGCAAATTAGTTTCGTACACTCACGTTATCGTAATGAAGAAGTTGCTATCTGTGTACTGATAGATGTCAGCACCCGTGTAAAAATGGAAAAATCTTTGCAGGAAATGGCCTCAGCAGCAGAACAAGCTAACCAGGCAAAATCAATGTTTCTTGCCACAGTCAGCCATGAACTGAGGACACCACTTTATGGCATTATTGGCAATCTAGAGTTGATGCAATCCCACCCATTACCACCAGAATCTACCCGATTACTGGCAACAATGAATAATTCATCATCACTATTACTGAAAATCATCAGTGATATTCTCGACTTCTCGAAGATAGAGTCCAAGCAATTGAAAATTGAACCTAAAGATTTCAGTTGTAAAGAGATCCTGTCACATGTGATTTCAAACTACCTTCCCCTGGTTGCCAAAAAAGGCTTAGGCTTGTACTGCTATATTGAACCAGATATCCCTGATATCATCCGTAATGATCCTGTAAGGTTACAACAAATTATCTCCAACTTACTGAACAATGCGATCAAATTCACGGCAGCTGGCTATGTTGTCATTGAAATCAGCTCAAGGCATGGCTATTTATATATCAGTATTAAAGATACTGGGCTTGGGATCGAGGATAAATTACAATTTCAATTATTCGAGCCTTTCTTCCAAGCCAGTGCCAATAAAAAAAGTTCCTCACAAGGTACAGGATTAGGGTTGGCTATTTGTGAAAAACTTATTAATTTAATGGATGGTGATATTGAATTCGTCTCACAAAAATATGTTGGCAGCATCTTTTCTATCCGCCTTCCTTTATATGGCGTGAAATACCATGCCAAACAATTATCCAGCGAGCGGTCACAAAAGAGGATTTTGTTGAATATTTGCAATGATTTTCTGGAAAAATATTTGCAAGATTTTCTTACACAACATCATTTCCGAGTTTCTCTCTATGACGAAAACCAACTAGATGGCACAGAAATACTAATTAGTGATCGAGCACATAAAACAAACATTTCTGTAGGTTACTTTATAGAAATTTCAGAGAAACATATCGGTTCGCCAGAACAAATCAGAGAAAATTATTGGTTATATAACACTTATGAACTGAATGAACTGGATAATCTGTTGGATAATTTGCTGGCAAAACAGACTTTCTTGCCCGGTATTTCTGTATCAACCATTCCTATTACAGATAAAATCGTCCAGACTGATATTTGTTTAAATAGAGTTAAAGTATTGGTCGTTGATGATCATCCTATTAATCAAAACTTACTGGCCGACCAATTAAACTCAATCGGCTTTAGTGCATCAATGGTTAATGATGGTATTGAAGCCATCGAATATCTTAAAAACAACTCACCAGATATTATTCTAACGGATGTCAACATGCCAAATATGGATGGATATGAACTTGCCCAATATTTGAGGAGCAAGGGTTATACCAACCCCATTATCGGCGTTACTGCCAATGCACTGGCAGAAGAAAAACAGCGTTGTGCTAGTGTGGGTATGAATGATTGCCTGTCAAAACCTGTAACACTGGCTATATTAAAAGAAACATTAATTAAATACAGTGCTATTTAAACTCATGCATATTGAGCTATGAACGATGGAAAATCGGTAACGACTGCTACCGATTTTCCATTAGAAAAGATAACACATTGGTTAGTTACCAATATCTTTATCGATAGTGACAGAAGATAAATAGTTAAGCAATGCGATATCGTTATCGACTCCCAGTTTGATCATGGCTGATTTCTTCTGGCTACTGATTGTCTTAATACTGCGATTGAGTTTTTTGGCAATATCCGTAACAAGAAAGCCTTCAGCGAATAAACGCAGGACTTCGCTCTCTTTAGGAGATAAACGCTTATCCCCATATCCATTAGCATTAACCTTTTCAAGTAACTTAGAAACACTTTCAGGCGTAAACTGCTTCCCCTTTTGCAAAGCAGCAAGTGCCTTCGGTAAATCTGTTGGTGCTCCTTGCTTTAACACGATTCCCTCAATATCAAGCTCAAGTATCGCACTTAAAATGGCCGGATTATTGTTCATTGTAAGAACAATGATTGCCAATGTTGGGTAATGACGTTTAATATATTTTATCAGGGTGATCCCATCACCATATTTATCCCCGGGCATTGACAAGTCTGTTATGAGAACATTTGCTTCTATATGTGGCAAGCTATTAATGAGTGTCGTTGAATTTTCAAATTCACCGACGACATTAATCCACTCAATTTGTTCAAGTGACTTGCGGATGCCAAACAAAACGATGGGATGGTCATCGGCAATAATGACATTAAGGTTATTCATATTATTGGTTACCTTGCTGCAACAGCTTTGTGACAAAAGAATCAATGAAGCTGATGCTATTTTTAATTTCTACTTCATTATTGTCTGCTATGTGTTCTTCCAACGCCTCACATGATGACCTAAGAAATTTTAAATCTAACATAGCAAATGCACCCTTAAGGCGGTGTACCGTTTGCGAAAGTGATATCAAATCATGTCGTTCTACATCAGTATACAGTCTGGTAATGTCCATAGGTACTGTCTCTATAAACAATTTCCTGTAATCACTGTCTGCCAACTGAGTTTGATATCTTTTGAGGATATCACAAATACCACTATCAACATTCTCAAATAAATCAACACGATTAGCTAAATCATCTGCTGATTTAGGCGTTTCTCTGGTGCCATCTAAACGGAAATTTTCTTCGACCAGAAACGATATTGCATTAATAATATCATCAGCAAGATTGTAATTGCACTGAACCATTCCCTGCTTCAACTGCTTAAATCCTGCTAAACTCCCCACTAATAATATAGTTGGTTTTTCAGGTTTGTACTGTTTTTCCTCTTTGTACAGCCTATCCGTAAGGATAATATCGTATTCTTCCGTAATACCTTCTTTTCTTTTATCAAAATATGCAGCACCATAATTATTGAGATAATTATGGACGATTTTGCTGATTTCAGGGTTATTGATATCAGTTAAAACCGTGATCCCTTCCAAAAGCGGAGGCGTTTCGCTATTTCCATCATCATGGTGCGATAGGGGCAGATTGATAACATAATGTGTTCCCAACCCCAACTTACTTCTAATATCAAGGCTTCCTCCCATTCTTTTGCTCAACTGATTACATAAATAAAAAGTCATGCCAGAATTTGTAGAGTACTTATCTTGTACGGATTGGTTCAGAAAAGGATAAGTTAAGCTGGTTAGATCTTTTTCACTTAAACCAGCGCCACTATCCATCAACTCAATCTGAATCTGGTTATCATACTTACCTGAACCGTTAACAACCAATGATATTTTACCATAGCTGGTCATCGTTATTGCATAATTAAATAACAATGTAACAATTTTACTTAATGCTGCTTTTTCTCCTATGAATAAAGACTCACGAGAAATATTAAAATGATAATAAACTCTCAAACCTTTGGCATTTAATATCGGCAAAGAGGTTTTCAAAATATCTTCTAATTGTGAAGATAGGGAAAATATTTCGTTTTCCGGCTGCCAATCTCCCAACTCCAACTCATTGAGTAACGAAACATTTTCAACCCATTCGGTGATATATTTTGTTTTATCTAATAACTTACCTAATAGCTTTTGCCTATTTTCATCTTGTAACAGTTGCTTCAATTGGTTGGTAATATCATTAATACTACTAACAGGTTCTTTTATTTCATTATTAATATTTGAAAGCATAGAACGCCTGATCTGAATACTTTTATCATATTCACGATGAGCAAATTGCAATCGTTTATTTGCCAAAATTTCCTGATCTTTGTCTTGCAGTAAAAACAAGTAAGTTTCTGGTAATAAGCTATTGTTATACATTTTTACTTCATAAACCGCTTCGTCAATGGATGTCTGAATGACACCATGATGTTGTTGCGCCATCGCTCTCACTTTATTCAAATCCAGATGGGGTATTAACTGCTCCGCAATTTTATTCATTATCATTACTTGATTTGATTCAAAATCATAAACCACGACGCCAACAGGAATATTGGAGATAATATCACCATTTAGGGTATTCCTAATTTTCAGTTCATGATCCATAGCAGCATTCGGTGCAATATATCGCCTACGGATATAGAATAACCCGCTTAAAGAAAACAGAAAGAAAAACAATATCGAAAGCAAAAGCCAGACATTCCTGAACAACAAGTCTACAATCAGTGCCTTCAATGGAACTTGATAAATCAATTTATACGGCATGACATCAAGAGGCTGAGAAAATTCTAACCAAAAGCCGCTCAATGAAACCTCAGCTTTATCGGAAGCTTCGGGTTCATGTAAGTTGATCGCAGTCAATCGGAAGTCTGCTGGTGACATATCAACCGGCAGGAGATTATTAATGGGTAAATCAAAAGCAATAATGGTGGTTAATTGCCCTGTTGCATTAAATGCAGCTTTATAGGTGTAGAAATAAATATTTTCACCACGTAATACATTAATGGAAGAAATACTCTCTTTTTCTTCCAAAGCAGAAGACTGCTCCAACATCTCGGTGCGTTTGGTTTCAGAATTCAACGTCAGATAGCTCTCTTTGAACCTGATTTCTGGTTTTAGAATCGGATAGGTTGTTATCAATAACAAATTATTATCCTGCCCATTGAGGTAGTACATAGACAAGTATTCATTATGGGCCCCCCAGAGAATATCCAAATAGCCAGATAAATGCTCAGCAAGTTGGACACTTGAGTCGTTATATTGACCAAAAATAATGGCATCAACAGACTGATAACGATTTTCTAGCCAATAGACATCGGGACGCAATTTAAACAATGGCGTATTCTCCTGAGAGGAGATTGGCAGAGTATTTGACTGCTCAAAAATATGACTGGCATGGTAACGATAATCTTTAATCTGCAATCTCATCTTAGCGGTTACACTACTGATAGCATATTTTTTCTCCATCAACCAAATATCAAAATAGTTATACCCGAATAAAAATAGAGACGTAAAAAGCAAAGTAACAAATAACGCGTAAAAACGAGGAATAGCAGATGGCTTGATAGGTGGTTGTTTATACATTCTTTGGATGGTTGCCTTTAGTATGAATATATTTTGTTCAATACGACATTGAATCGTCGCTAAATAAGCCGGTGTACTGTGCTTAATATTAGCAGGTTAGCCAATGAAAAGGCCATTACAGATCGAAGATTGAGCAAACAGTAAAAAAAACACAATTTTTTTTCTTTAGGGACTAGACACATCAAAATGATATAGGCATAATCTCGCGCCATGGAAGGATGGCCGAGCGGTCGAAGGCAGCGGTCTTGAAAACCGCCGATGGGAAACCATCCTAGAGTTCGAATCTCTATCCTTCCGCCAAATTTCGCCGGCTTAGCTCAGTTGGTAGAGCAACTGACTTGTAATCAGTAGGTCACCAGTTCGACTCCGGTAGCCGGCACCATATAAAATCAACATGTTATAATGTTGAAGCGAACGCCCTGATAGTTGATTATGACACAAATGCGTCATGATAGATTATCAGGGCGTCGATCTTTTTGGCGTCCCCAGTGAACCAATTGGCGATAAAGCGAGCACTTCGATTGACTCCCAGCTCACCATGACTCGTTATGCACTTCCGCCTCAATTGCTTTGAGTTATCACAATGGAAATAACCATTAATAATAAAACTGACAAAAGATAAAAAGATAGCAGTGTGTATTTTCTATAATTAAGCCTTCTGAATGGTTTTTCAACAAAGTGATAGCTTAAACATGCTACGGAAAATGAAATAACGATAATAACACTTGAATTAATTTTATTTAACTCTATTCCTCTGTATGTTGAAAACATAATTATAGGCCAATGCCAAAGATAAAAAGAATATGATACCTTCCCTATATATGAAGATATTGAATTTGAAAGTATTCTGTTGAAAATCCCAAACTTATTTCCATTATATGATACTATAAATAGTGCCGCCCCTATAACAACGGGTAAAGATAAAAATCCGGGGAATTGACTATTTTTATTAATAAGAAAAGCACTTGATAATATGAGAAAAAATCCTAAAACCGATGTCACATGAATCCATTCATCCTTTACTTTTATTCTTCTATAGTTAATAGCCAATACTGCACCCGACAGTAGCTCAAAAAACCGAAAAGGCAACATCATATAGGCCAAATGCTTATCATGAATGACACAATACTGTGATGAAAATAGGGATAAAAATAAAACTACCGATAAAACAACAAAATTTATACGGAGATCTTTTTTCTTATAAAGAAGAAAGAGCATGACAGGCCAGATCAAGTAAAATTGTTCTTCTATTGATAATGACCACGTGTGAATAAGAGGCTCTCTGCCAGATAAGATAATATAGTCAGGAATACTGTAGAAATAAAAATTACTAGCTCCAATGATAGAAAATAATGCACTTTTTGAAAATGATACCAAGTCAACCGCTAATAAATTATACCAACAATATATAAATAAAGGTATTAACATAAAAATAAATGCTGGTAATAATCTTTTTGCCCTTCGGCTATAAAAATGACCAAAAGAAAATACGCCCGTTCTTATTTCTTTCTCAATTATTGAAGTTATCAAAAATCCAGATATAACGAAAAAAACATCTACGCCTACAAATCCTCCCGGAACTGGGAAATGTACATGGTAAAAAACAACCAACAATACCGCGAGAGCTCTTAACCCATTGATGTCAGGCCTAAATTTCACAATATAACCTCTTGAATTATATATGAAAAACATGCATTAAAAAATGCAAAGGAAAGTATTGTATTACTCGAATCATCCACTGCTATATCCCTTATCTCACCAAGATCATCAACAAACTGGAGGATATCATTCCAGCTCTCAATAGCGTTTCAAAATGATTTGCTACTTCATTGTCCTCGTTAGCTTAATGACCGCATCCAGGCCATAACATAATTTAAAACACGAATAAATTATGTTACTCAACAAAGAAGTTTCTAGTTATTTTTTAACTTAATATACTTCTGCTTTCTTAGTGATTTTCTCCGAATCACATAGCTTGATAACGCCTTATTCAATGCCACCAAAAATGTAATTATTTATTTACACACTGTGTACTATAGATTTGACAGACATAAATCAATCATTTAACCTGCAAGTCTTATAACTATTTCTCAACATATTCAGAAATGAGGATCGCGTGAAAAATCGCACTATTGGCAGTATTTTTATCGTTGCTGGAACGACGATTGGCGCAGGAATGCTAGCAATGCCATTGGCAACGGCAGGTGTGGGATTTGGAACTACATTTGCTATGTTAGTCGCCCTGTGGGCTTTAATGAGTTATACAGCACTCTTGCTCGTGGAAGTGTATCAACATAATGAGTTTAATACTGGATTAGGAACTATCGCGAAACGCTACCTTGGGTTAGGTGGGCAGGTGTTGACTGGCTTTAGTATGCTCTTCCTTATGTATGCCCTGACAACAGCTTATATTAGTGGTGCGGGTGAGTTACTGGCGGCTTCCCTCTCTTCTTGGTTAGATAAACCCATTTCTGTCTCTGCTGGGATCATCATTTTTACTATTATTGGTGGTGGGGTCGTCTGTATTGGCACCCAATCTGTCGATTTGATTAACCGCCTGCTGTTTACCGCTAAAATCGTTTTTCTGGTGATCGTACTCGGCGTCATGATGCCTCATGTTGATAAAATCAACCTGATCTCCATGCCCATTGAGCAAGGATTAGCACTCTCTGCTATACCGGTCATTTTTACTTCATTCGGGTTTCACGGGAGTGTGCCAAGCATCGTTGCCTATATGGGAGGCGATACCAACAAGCTACGGAAAATCTTTGTTATTGGCAGTGCCATTCCCCTGTTAGCCTATATTCTGTGGCAATTGGTGACGCTCGGCGCGATTTCTTCAAATACATTTGTTGGCATTCTTGCACAAGAGTCTGGCCTGAATGGATTATTGAAAGCAGTCAGAGAGATTGTCGCTGTACCTAAAGTGGAGTTTGCCGTTCATCTGTTTGCTGATCTCGCGCTAGCTACCTCGTTTCTCGGTGTTGCCTTAGGGTTATTTGATTACCTTGCTGACCTGTTTAAGCGCCGTAATCACGCCAAAGGGCGTTTACAAACAGGGTTAATGACTTTTGTTCCTCCCTTGTTCTGTGCACTGTATTACCCTAATTTTGTTATGGCACTGACATTCGCGGCTGTTGCCCTCTCTATTCTCGCCCTATTATTGCCTTGCCTGCTGGTTTGGCGTAGCCGTGAAGAAAACCAGGGCAGTTATCGTGTCATGGGGGGTAAGCCTGCATTAGTCTTTGTTTTCCTGTGTGGACTTGCAGTGATTGCCATTCAAATTGGCATTGTTACAGGTATATTGCCAAACATAGGGTAAGTTTATCCTGTCGAAGGTTATCCGCATTAATACTGACGCGGATAACCTTGTAGCATTTTCGTTTAATTAAAAGCTCAAGCCAGCGCCAACATAAAAACCATCAGAAACCTTGTTATTACGATGACCATGACTACCCCGTATATCAATGACACGGTAGCCAACATCTACACTCAGAGGTCTGAAAAGCGTATAACGCACTCCCCCTGTCGCTTCCGTATAAGAATCCATACCTGATGTTAAGCCTGATGGCGAACCGTAAGCCTCCCCATACAGCGATAAAGAAGAAGTCACAGCCCAACTAAGGCCAGCACCGACGGCCAATGCTGCGCCATCTTTCCCATCTTTGGGGGACAAATAAAGCCCTTTCGCGCCAACATTTGCAGCTAATGGACCCAATGGTAGACCGAAGCCTAAACCTAAACTGCCAAGCTGGCCATTATGGTCACTGCGAGTCCAGTTACCCGTCAGAGACAAGCCGGCATATTTATCACCAATCCCCACTGAGGTGCTGGTACTGTGTTTTCCCACTTGAGCATCTATAGAGAAAGCATTTGCTGAGCCAGCTATAAAGAGCAAACTAGCGGCGCCAATAGCAATAAAGCCTTTCATAATCTTATCCTTTAATGAATCAATGCCTATATGGGCTAAGGTATTGTACTTAAACCGACGCGGAGACATAGACGACAAAAAAGCAAGGAAATGTTTAGATTTATAAAGATACGTAAATAGCGTTATCATTTATTAGATTTACTATTTATCTCCGTTATCCACTGCATAACTTGTTGGCGAGAAACCTTTATTCCGCCATTTTTCAGTTGAGCAGGTAACACATAGCAGGCAACAGGTCGCTGGAAAGCCGCGGTTTTATCCGCAAGCCAATCAATAATTGTCTCTGTTAGTGCAGGATACTGAGTTTCAATTACCGCTACTGGCCGATGACCGAATTCAATATCAGGAATGGGAACAACAAAACTCTGTTCAATTTGAGGATGTTGGTTAATGATCCGCTCAATATCTTCTGGCTGGATACCCTCCCCACCACTAAAAAATTGGTTATCGATACGCCCTAAAATCCGCAACTCTCCCTGTTCAAATACGCCTCGATCACGGGTTGAAAACCATCCTTCGTTATCTGCCAATGGCTGCAATCCTCCATTAACCCAATAACCCATCGCGATACTATCAGCACGGAGCTGAATTTCTTCATCGACTAAGCGAATGGATTTTCCGGGGAGCGGATTGCCTACCCCAGGCAACCCATCAGCGCGTTTTGCGCAAACAGTGGATGCCATTTCTGTCAACCCATAGCCACACCAACAACGAATACCCAGTTCTTCAGCCTGTTGGGGCAGTGACGTCGGTATCATTGCGCCTCCCAATAACACTTCTTTTAATGTCAATGGATAGTTATGGGGTTGTTCCAGCAAACGCCATAGTTGAGTAGGTACAAGTGATGCATGGGTACAACCAGACAGCGCACGATCCAGCGGGTGTAAATCCCGCAGCACTAATGTTGCGCCTGTTTGTAACCAACGCCAAAGGATCCCCTGGCCTGAAACATGAAACAAGGGCAATGACAGTAACCAACTATCATCTGGCTGAAAATTCATACAGGAAAGAATACTTTGAGCGCTGGCAAGATGAGCACCTATGGAGTGTACCGCAGCCTTGGGTAACCCAGAAGAGCCAGAGGTCAGGATCATACTGGCAGGGCGTTGACTTTCCCACATCACCAACAGGTTGTTTTTTGCACGCCCATCATGTTTCGCCGGAAACTTTTGTTGCCACTCAAGTCTCTTAACTGGCATAACAGGTGAAGGCGAATTCGTGAAATCCACCCCATAATCCATATTGAGATGGGGCAATAGCTCCGCCAGCAACCGATCAGGTAACTGAGGATTAAGAAGTAACGCCCTGGCACCACATCGCAGGATAGCCAGGTAACATAACAGAAGTTCCGCGCTGTTTTTACCTCTCAGGATCACACCACTACCTTCCATAACACCCTGTAGGTGGAAATGGACAGCAATAGCATTGATGCTTTGCGTTAATTGATGCCAGGTTAGCTGCTCATCATCTAACTGAATAGCTTGTTTTTCAGGTAAGGATGTAGCCCAATGCTGCCACGGCCATTGAGTCCACTCTATTACTGACATTTATGACTCCACACCATAGCCAGCTTATCCAGCATGACACATGGCATATGGCTCTCTGGCCAACAACGAATAAGTTGTGACTGGATAAGATCCAAAGTATCCAAACCCGGAAGTGAATCCGGTGTGAGCCATTGCGCAAGACGCGCCAATTGTGTCAAGCCAAAGCTAGTTTCAATGCTGGAGCTAATAACAGCCTCTAACCCTAACTGATGTGCTTCAGTAATTAATTGACGGCAACGGTCAATACTGCCTGTCAATGTTGGTTTGATGATAATAGCAGCAACACCCTCCTGAGCTTCTACAGTAAAACCGGCTTCACGGACACTTTCATCCCATGCAATGGCGATACCCGTTTCACGAGCAAACGCCAGAGATTCATCCCTGGTTTTGCAGGGTTCTTCGATAAAAGCAATTCGGTGCCGATAATCTGGATTGACATACTTAGCGAAACCCTCTGCTTTTGTACGTGTCCAACTGCGGTTAGCATCTAATCGTAATCGGAGATCAGGCACCGCTTCAAGCATCACATTGGCTACCATGCCATCCCGTACAGCTTCATACAGCCCCACTTTCACTTTAGCAATCTTCTGACCTGCCATATTACCCAGACGCAGGATCACATCATCAGGGTCACCGGTACATAACGGTGCCTTGCAATAATTAGCTGTTTCAGGTAACTCTCCCCGTAATTCAGCCAGTGCACAGCTTAGGCCAAACGCAACGGAAGGAAGATCGCTCTCTTCTGGCTGTGTCCCTAGACACCAGTGTTGCAGCCATTCCACCGCCGATGCTTTAGCTTGTTCAGGCGTTTCATGGCTAAATTCAGGCAATGGGGAAATCTCTCCCCAACCGTCTTGTCCATTTTCCTGCAAGTGCACCAAAAACCCGTCACGGGTTTTCAGGCGCTGATAACGCAAAATGATACCTGCCTCCATAGGCAGGCTGAATTGGTACAAAGTTGCTTTACGCATAATGGATGACAACTTATTACGGATTACGCTTGAAATTACTGAAATCAGGATGGCGTTTTTCGTTGAACGCATTGCGCCCTTCCTGCCCTTCTTCGGTCATGTAGAACAGCATAGTGGCATTACCCGCCAATTCCTGTAAACCCGCCTGACCATCGCAATCTGCGTTCAATGCCGCTTTCAGGCAACGCAACGCCATTGGGCTGTTTTCCAGCATTTCACGACACCAGCGCACCGTCTCTTTTTCTAATTCGGCATAAGGTACAACGGTGTTCACCAGTCCCATATCCAGTGCCTCTTTAGCATTATATTGGCGGCACAGGAACCAGATCTCGCGCGCCTTTTTCTGTCCTACGATCCGCGCCATATACGATGCCCCCCAGCCACCATCAAAAGAACCGACTTTAGGACCAGTTTGACCAAAAATGGCATTATCCGCCGCAATGGTCAAATCACACATCAAATGCAGGACATGCCCGCCGCCAATGGCATATCCCGCAACCATGGCAACGACAGGTTTTGGACAGGTACGGATCTGCCGCTGAAAATCTAATACATTCAGATGATGTATTCCGCTGTCATCTTTATAACCACCATAATCGCCACGGATTTTTTGGTCGCCTCCAGCACAAAACGCTTTTTCTCCCATTCCTGTCAGAATAATCGTTCCAATTGCTTCGTCATAACGGGCATCTGCCAACGCCTGAATCATCTCTTTGACGGTCAGGGGGCGGAATGCATTACGCACTTGTGGGCGATTAATCGTAATTTTGGCAATGCCGTCAGTGGACTTGTGGTAGAGAATATCTTCAAACCCTTGGGAACAATCTTGCCACTCAATAGGGGCATATAATTTTTCTTCGCTTGGGTAATGCATTATTGTGTTTCCTTAACCAAAAAGTGATAAAAAACAGTTCACTGCGCTGGAAAAAGCCACAGGATTGCCATAATGAGCATTATGTCCAACTTGAGGAATGGTTGTTAATGGCAACCTATATTGCTGCGCTATGCTCTGGAATTTACGATCATTTTCCCCACATAAGTAAGAGAAAGGAATAGATATTTGCTGTAAAGCAGGAACTAGCCAGGGTTGGTGGCCTAACGAGGTGTTTTCCAGCATATCTGCGATACGATCTCCTCTGTTTTGGCTGCGCAGATGAATAATTTGCTCACGTTGTGCTGTCGTTAAATCAGCAAATATCGGTTGTTGATACCAATCAGGCAAGACTGACGCCATTGGCTCCTGGCGAAAACGTTGTGCCCAATGCTGATCATTGCGCAATCGCACATCACGCTCCTGCTGGGAAAACAGCCCCGGATTGCCTCCTTCCACTAGCAACCCGCGCAGGCCATTTTGTTTACCATAGAGCGCATGGTACATAGCTATTCGTCCACCCAGTGAATAACCAATCAAACAGTAATCATTGATTGAATGCCCGATTAGGGTTGCCGTCAGCAATTCACTCATCTCGGCAAAACCGCCAGTCACATTCACATTGGCGGAATTACCGTGTCCCGGTAAATCAACAACCAATGAAGGATATCGATCACAAGCATCCACGACTGGAAACCAATCGTCGCCGCTTCCCAATAATCCATGTAACCAGACTAACCACGTCCCTTGGTTATCGGTATGAAATGCCTGACAGTTTAGTTTCACAGCGCCGCCACCTGTTCCAGTAACTCTTGCAGGCATATTGCCCCTGCATTGCCTGAAACCTTTAACTCAATCAATGTCGTCTCCTTACGATCCCATACTTGTTGGGCACAACGTTTTAATTCCGGCCAATTTTGCGGTGCTGCATAGTTTAGGCCGAACATGGCAGCAACATGATCAAAATTGACATCTTGCGGCATACAGTAAAAACGCTGACGTTCTTCCTGTGGTGTTGGTAACAGCGAAAAAATCTGCCCGCCATTATTATTCACTATGATCAATAACATGGGAGCGGAAAGATGGCGTAATAAAGCCAGGCTATTCAGGTCATAAAGGGCTGAGATATCACCTATAATCGTGAGTGTCGGTTTATTGGTTGCTCGCTGTACGCCTGCGGCAGTCGCGATCAAGCCGTCTATACCACTGGCACCTCGGTTACTGTAAACCGGATAACCCACGGGAAGTTGCCCCAACGCATCAACCAAACGCACAACCAAGCTATTGCCAACAAACAATTGCCCTTGCTCTGGCAACAATTGGTGCAATTGATGCGCAACCGCGGCCTCGCTGAATTCTCCCGTCAACTTTGTTTCAACACACTTAAACGCGCTTTTTGACCATAAGTTCAATTCCTCTGCCCAAGGTGCTCGTGAATATGCGGGATGCTCCCGTAACCAATCAGTTACACTGCAAGTGAATTTGCGTCCTCGATGGTTTGCAGGATCAAGTCTGCCGGCAATGGGATCGACAATCCAATACTGTTCAGGTTGGCACTTAGCCTGCCATTGCAACAATCGCTTGCCTGTCAAGCTCGCGCCAAATTGGATCACCAATTGCCCTTGCGCCAGAATCTCCTGAGTGCGGGAATGAGTCAGCCATAAGTCTGTACATGGCAAAGGCTGCCCCGTTTGGGATAACACGTCACCAATAAGCGGCCAGCCCATCTCTTTTGCCCATTGAGCAACATATTTGCCCTCTTCTGCACTCATCCTCCCTGCCAGTACAATTCCCCGTTTTTTCTGCCAGATATCCCAATCGACTGCCTTAAGGGTGGTATGCACTTCTGGCTCGGCCAACCACGGCTCATGCCCTTGCCACCACGTTCCCAATGTTTGCAACCAATCTTGATGCGCGGTCATTTCATTACCATACAAAGGCTCCGCAAACGGGCAATTAATATGTAACGCACCGTGTTTCAGGTTTGACATTGCATTATCGATGGAAGAAACCAACCAGCTGGCAGGGATCTCTGTGGTTGGTCGTGGCAGGGCTAAAGTTTGCGCGGGATGAGAAGCAAAAATCCCTACCTGACGAATAGCTTGATTAGCACCGCAATCGATTAATTCAGGCGGCCTGTCCGCGGTGAGAAAGACCAATCGTTCTCCCGTCAAGCCCGCTTCAATTAAAGAAGGATACAAATTGGCAACTGCCGTTCCAGACGTCACAATAACCGCAATCGGTTCTTTGCCCGCTTTTGCCAATCCTAAGGCCAAATAGCCTAACCCGC
Source organism: Xenorhabdus griffiniae (assembly GCF_015163655.1). Taxonomy (GTDB): domain Bacteria; phylum Pseudomonadota; class Gammaproteobacteria; order Enterobacterales; family Enterobacteriaceae; genus Xenorhabdus; species Xenorhabdus griffiniae. The sequence continues at coordinate 40,156 of NZ_JADEUF010000011.1, forward strand.
GCTCATCAAAATGAGTATGACAAATCAACTTATGATTTTCTGCGGCAGCCAATGTCAATGATGTTGAACGAGAGCCGGGAGCAATGCAGACATGACGCAATCCGTGGCGAGTTAATGCTTCCAATAAAAGTTCCGCCCAGCGGCGGTTGAGTGCGCTGTTTGACATATAAGCCCAAAAAATTCTTTCAAAAATGATGCCAAAGAATAATAAATAATTATATATACGCATTAAACTTCAAGTTGCAATTTACAACACAATATGAAACGTGATTTCTCCCCGCGAAGTGGGGAGAAATCACTCGCATCTTGAAGTTAGATTGGTATAAGACGTTCTTGATCTTAATTGCGGATAAAAACGATTTCCTTATCTTAGTTCAAGGAATTATCATTTAAATAGCGTTTCAAAATGATAGGAGTATTCCTTACCCCGCGCGGCACGGGGTAAAGAACGCCAACATCTAATACTTTCAGTATTATGAAAACCTATTTAATTGGCGATATTTCAGCTACAAATGAGAAATATAAAATCCATTGATAACAAAACTGGAAAATAATTAGTGATTAAGCTAATACCTTTTCAGATAAATCTGAATATGATCATCTCACGTTATCTGCAAACGATAGTAATATCCATAAAATTACTCATGTAAATTACCAACACAATATTGTTTAAACTTCACACAAAAAAGAGAATAATCGAATACCAATTTCGCTAATATTTTCGGTTTGTGGATTAAAAATAGTATTTAATTTTGAAATATCGTCATATTACGTTCAATAAACCACATATTTATACTAAAAAAATAAACCAACCTCATTTCAACCAATTTATTTCAAATAAAAGACTCAACAATCAATAGTATTAACTTCTCGGCAATAAAAAATATTTTCATTCAGTCTAAGTTTTTTTCATTGAAATCAATCCTAATATTACCCTTTACCTCTAAAAGTATTTTTACGACAGAAAATTACTCATTCAACCAATTGATTTAAAACCAATAACAATAATTTCAAAACATAAATATCACTATTTCATATTATTTTATATAGACATGATATCAATGCAAAATCAAATAACTGCAATTATTTCACGAAATTTTCCCATTGATATAAATTCACACAGTAAGTATTATTCTGCCTCTTCAAAAATGAAGAATGTAAAAATTCATCTTAATCTAAATTAAATTCAATTCCGTCTGGTCCTGCTATTTGTAAAACCAATATGCAGTATAAAAAGGGGATAGCGTGTCATATCTTTATTTCCGTCCGATGGGCTTTCATAGATATCGGTATAAGTTGTTATCGTTATTTATATCACTAAGCTGTTTAATAACAACGGAATCCGCTCAGGCAGATTACGATGCATTAATTCAACAAGCCAGAAAGGGGAATACCCGCCCCATGCTCGAATACATTCGTCAGGAAGAAAGACGACATCATCTCTCTTCCTCACAAATTGCTGATTGGTTACAAGTTGCAAGTTGGGCTGGACATGATGATGAAGTGATTTCTCTCTGGCAACGCTATCGCTCAATGGTTATACCTGCCAGAGGGATCGCGGCTATTGCCCGCGCCTATCGCAACCAACGCCAATGGTCACAAGCAATCCAGATGTGGCGAACAGCCCTGACCTTGGACAAACAGAGCCGCGATATCAAAGCTGGCCTTATCATGACGCTCGCCGATGCCAAACAAGACGCAGAAGCCCGTCGTTTGGCAAAAGAGTTATTGGCGCATCAACCCGACGCTGCTAATTACCGTTTGCTGGCCTATGTTGACCAAGCTGCCGGCCGGACATGGGATGCCATGCAAATGCTTTCTATCGCGTATAAACGGTTTCCCGACAATAAAGAAGTCACCCAAGACTATCTGTTCAGCCTAAAAAACCATCGGATCAGTGATCCTGCATGGCGTTTAGGACAACGACACGCCACACAATTAACCACGACGCAACTGCGCAGGCTGGAAGCTGACGCCGCAGCAGAATTGGTTCGCTTGTCAATGATCCCTAACCGTAGTGAAACAGAGCGCTTTGACATTGCTGACCGGGCACTTGCACACTATGAGCATATGCTTAATCAATGGCATAACCTACCCGATGCACAGCAAGACTACCACCAGGCGCGCATTGATCGGCTTGGTGCCCTTCTTTCCCGCTATCGGATGCAGGAAGTCATTGATGAATATCTAATCTTGCAAAAACAAGGGCTACCTATCCCAGAATATGCGCAGAAATGGGCGGCAGCAGCTTACCTGAATCTGCGCCAGCCAGAAAAAGCACGAAATATTTTGCACGCTTTGAATTACCCTGATGAAAATATCTCGCCGTCAGGGAAAATATCATCGCCCAATATTCCCCTTGAAGATGATATCGTCCTTTTTTATGCGAATGTGGAAAGTGAGCATCTGGATGCAGCTCAACAGCTTGCCACCGATCTCAAACAGCGCAATCCTTATATGCTTAATGTCTTTGGCTCTCCCATCCGCGTTCCGAATGATGACTGGCTACAAGGGCAACAGTTTTTAGCAGAGTCTGCACAATTACGTGAAGACCTTCCTGAAGCAGAAAAACGCTTCACCCATTTAGCACGCACAGCGCCTGGCAACCAGAAATTGCGGGTTGATCTGGCGGCTATCTGGCTGGATCGTGGTTGGCCACGCCGTGCTGAAAGTGAATTAAAGCAAATTGAAGGACTCGATCACCGTAATCTGGCATTGGAAATCCAGCAAGGCTATACCGCCCTTGCCTTACAAGAATGGCAACAGATGGATTTGCTGGCCGATGATGTTATTACCCGCGCACCAGAAGATATGCTCGCTAAACGCCTTAACCGTCTGCGCAATGTGCATCATATGTCAGAACTGCAAATTAAGGTCAATCAAGGCATTAATTCAGATAATCCAGAAAGTGGTAAACACAGTTCAGATATTGACGCCATACTTTATAGCCCTCCCTTTGAGGATAATTGGCGCTTATTTGCCGGTGGTGCTTACAATCGCAGCCAATTTTCAGAAGGCAGGGGGTTGAACCGTGATTTACGCGGCGGTGTAGAGTGGCGTTCGCGGGATCTTTGGCTGGAAAGTGAAGTTTCTGCGCGTCATTATCGTCATGGCAGCAAAGTGGGACTACGGATCGCAGCCTGGTATGACTTCAATGATCAATGGCGACTGGGTGGCTCCGCAGAACGTCTTGCCCGTAATACCCCCCTGCGTGCGTTGAGCAATAATATTCACGCCAATAGTGGACAAATTTATGCTCGCTGGAGAGACAGCGAACGCAGCCAATGGAGCGCTCGCTTTGCTCCTGCATTCTTTTCAGATGGCAACCATCGCTTTGAATATGGCATTGATGGCCTTCAACGCCTATATACCGCCCCTTACCTGAAACTTGATGGGCAGTTGGAACTGAGTACAACTCACAATACTCGGCAAAATACCCCCTATTTCAATCCCAAAAGTGACTTTACCTTCCTGCCTGAACTGGAAGCAGACCACACCATATATCGGCACTATCAAACTGTCTGGAGCCAGCAAGTTGTGGCTGGTATTGGGCAATATTGGCAGCAAGGGTACGGCGGTGGCCTGATCACAAGGATTGGATATGGTCAACGTATTAAATGGAATGATGTTATTGACGCAGGGGTAAGGCTCACGTTGGATAAACGTCCTTATGACGGTAAACGCGAAAGTAATTTGCAAGCGGCTTTTGATTTAATCTATCGGTTCTAAAGGATTTTTTATGACATACAATGTTTTTCGTCATTGGTTGATGATATCGGCACTACTGGTTAGCCTGTTGATTCCCCAGCTTGGCATACTGGCATATGCAGAAAAACCTGATTTCGTTCCACCAGCCCAACGGCCGCTTCCTATGAATGAACGCCCCTGGCCTAAAAATGGCTTTGTCGTTCTGGCTTACCATGATGTTGAAGATGATGGTGCAGATCAGCGTTTTATGTCAGTCCGTACCAGCGCATTGAACGATCAGTTTGCCTGGCTGCGGGAAAATGGCTACCAGCCGATTACAGTCGACCAAATTCTCATAGCTAATCAGGGCGGTACGCCATTGCCGCCCAAGGCGGTACTGCTGACTTTCGACGATGGTTATAGCAGTTTCTACCATCGCGTCTTTCCGCTGCTGAAAGCCTATAACTGGCCAGCCATTCTGGCACCTGTTGGGATCTGGGTTGATGCGCCTGCCGAAAAACCCGTTGATTTTGGTGGGTTGATGGTAGCGCGGGAGCGGTTCACTACCTGGGAACAGGTGGCTGAGATGTCTCGTTCTGGTTTAGTGGAAATAGGCTCCCATACTTATCAGCATCATTACGGCGCCATCGCTAATCCACAAGGCAATACTGAGCCGGCCGCAGCCATTCGCATTTACGATCCGAAAACCAGAAAATATGAAAGTGAGCAGGCGTTTCGTCAGCGGATGGAAAAGGATATCGCCACGATCACTCAAAGAATTATCGCAGCCACAGGCAAGCAGCCACGAGTCTGGATTTGGCCTTATGGCATTGATAACGGTGTTACACTGGAAATAGCCAAACGCTACGGCTACAAAATGGCATTGACTCTGGATAATGGGCTGGCAAACGTCAACAATCTTGATAATGTTCCACGGATTTTGCTTACACATAACCCTTCTCTGAAAGAATTCGCCGAGCAGGTCATTCAGGTACAGAATAAACCGTTCTTACGGATTGCTCATATTGATCTGGACTACGTTTATGATCCAGATCCCGCTCAGCAAGCCGATAATCTCGATAAACTGGTCCAGCGCGTTGCCGATCTGCGCGTCAATACCGTTTTCCTGCAAGCCTTTGCTGATCCCAAAGGCGATGGCAATGTACGTGAACTCTACTTTCCTAATCGCTGGCTACCAATGCGAGCTGATCTCTTTAACCGTGTCGCCTGGCAATTGCATAGCCGCCTGAACATTGAAGTTTATGCGTGGATGCCTGTTTTGGCCTTTGAACTGGAGTCTTCCCTCCCGCGGGTGATGAGCTATGACACAAGCCATAACAGGCTGTTTGTCAACCCGACACAATATCGTCGTTTATCGCCTTATAACCCAGAAAACCGCCGAAGGATCAAAGAGATTTATCAGGATTTGGCCTCTCATGCTATTTTTCAGGGTATCTTGTACCACGATGATGCCGTCATGTCTGATTTTGAAGATGCTGGCGCAGATGCCATCAACGCTTATCAGGCCGCAGGTTTATCTGCTTCCATTACAGAAATTCGGCAAGATCCGGAACAATTTGCTCGTTGGACACGTTTTAAAAGCCAATACCTGATTGATTTCACTCATGAATTAACCAGAGAACTTAAGTCAATACGGGGTTATCAGATCAAAACGGCACGCAATATTTTTGCCCTGCCCATTCTGGAACCGGACAGCGAAGAGTGGTTTGCCCAAAATCTGGATGATTTCCTCGCTCATTACGATTGGGTTGCGCCAATGGCAATGCCATTGATGGAAAATGTGCCACTAGCAAAAAGCAATCAGTGGTTATCCCGATTGGTGAAAATCATTGCTCAACGTCCACAAGCACTGGACAAAACTGTTTTTGAATTGCAATCCGTAGATTGGCGCAAGCCACTGGATAAAAGAGCAATTTCAGGGCACCAATTAGCAGAATGGATGCGCCAATTGCAGCTCAATGGCGCACAGAGCTTCGGTTACTACCCTGATGACTTTCTCAACAATCAACCAGAAATGAATGAGATCCGCCCTGTTCTTTCTCCTGAATGGTATCCACTTAATGATTGATCGTATTATTGCTTTTGCAGTGCTCTGCCTGGTATTGAGCATCCCTCTCGGTATCGCTATCACCTTTACCGGGGAAGTCATGCTGAACTTTGTCTTCTTCTGGCCTTTGTTCATGTCAGCCATCTGGATCTCAGGAGGGATCTATTTCTGGCTCTATCGGGAAAGGCATTGGAAAATCGTTGATGAAGAAGCCCCGCATCTTGCAGGTGATCCTCTGATTTCAATTTTGATCCCTTGCTACAACGAAGGGCCAAATGTTCGCGAGACACTGCTGGCCGCCTTGAACCAGCGCTATCCCAATATTGAAGTGATCGCTATCAATGATGGTTCAACTGACAGCACCGCAGATGAACTCAATGCGATGGCAAAACAACATCAAGCCCTAAGAGTGATACACCTGAAACAGAATCAAGGCAAAGCGACTGCACTTCAAGCGGGGGCGGCGGCCGCGAGAAGTGATTATCTGGTTTGCATTGATGGCGATGCCTTATTAGATCGCGATGCCGCTGTTTGGCTGGTCAAGCCCATGATTGATCATCCTCGTGTTGGTGCTGTTACAGGCAATCCCCGCGTTCGGACACGATCCACTTTAGTGGGACGCATTCAGGTTGGGGAGTTTTCTTCCATCATTGGCCTAATCAAGCGTACCCAACGGGTTTATGGTCAAGTTTTTACTGTTTCAGGGGTTGTTGCAGCCTTTAATCGTCGTGCTCTGGCCGACGTGGGGTATTGGAGCAATGACATGATCACCGAAGATATTGATGTGAGTTGGAAACTTCAATTACACCATTGGTCCATTTTTTTCGAACCCCGTGCCATCTGCTGGATCTTAATGCCTGAAACCCTACGGGGATTATGGAAGCAACGGTTACGCTGGGCACAGGGTGGAGCCGAAGTTTTCCTGAAAAACCTGCGTCAATTGTGGTCATGGCGATATCGCCGCATGTGGGGATTATTTGCTGAATTCTGCTGCTCCGTTATCTGGTCATTTACATTTGCCTTTTCCATCATTTTATTTTTACTTGGCATGTTCATCACATTACCAGAAAACATTCGCGTTTATACGCTATTTCCGCCTGGATATACGGGGTTGGTTCTGGCAGCTACCTGCCTGATCCAGTTTACCGTCAGTTTAGTGATTGAACGGCGCTATGAAAAACACGTTGCTTCATCGCTGTTCTGGGTGATTTGGTATCCGATGGTTTATTGGATGCTAAACCTATTTACGACTCTGGTATCTTTTCCCAAAGTGATGCTTAAAGTACACAGAAAACGCGCTCGCTGGGAAAGCCCTGACCGGGGAATAGAGAGAATCGAATCATGAAAGAACCATTGATTTTTACCGAACAAAGGTTATGGCCACGTTTAATTGATATTCTGTTGACCGTTCTTGCTTGGGTAGGGTTTATCTATTTATTCATGGTGGGATTATTTTACACCTCCCATAATGGTCCCAGGCCTTTTACAGCGACAGTATTTACTTCAGAATTGGGAACTATCACCCTTTATATTGGCATTGCCATATTTAATGCATTTTTGCTCATTGGCTGGGCGAAATACAACCAACGTCGATTTAGGATCGAACGTCGCCGTCACCGACCTGCGTTAACTCACACTGAGGTGGCGCAGAGTTTTACTTTGGAACAAAAATTGTTTGATACCTTAAGGCAAAGCAAAGTTTCCAGTATCACTTATGACAATCATGGACATATAATAGGAATCGATGAAGATGTATCAATATATACGCATTAAACTTCAAGTTGCAATTTACGACACGCTATGAAACCTGATTTCTTCCCGCTTCGCGGGGAGAAATCACACGCATCTTGAAGTTAGATTGGTATAGAAATAATCTTTATTCACTAAAAATGAAATTATACCTTAAAGGTATCAATTAGATTGCTAATAATCTTATTTGGCAAGTAATAACTGTACAACCTATCTCATTCAGTTTCATTTCTTTAATGAGATAGGTTTTGGTTAAAGAACAGATTTTATCAATAACTTTAACACGATCATTCAAACAACCATTGACAATATGAAAAACAAATACTGGATGAAAAATATATACTGGAACCCGATATGAAAGTAATTGAACGGATTCATCATCTTTGTAAACGCACTATTTTTAAACGTTGTGTCTCCAGATTATTGTTACGGGTATTGATGACCTTATGCTTAATCACCGGTACATGTCAGTCAACCGTAATGGCTATGTCTGACACCAATGAAAAACGAATAATCAATGAAAAAACAGCACACACCGAAAATGTTGCGCGGGTAGTTTCTGGAATTATCAGTTATACCCACTGGCCTATTACACCTACTATTCTGCACTTATGTCTGGTTCCTCCATCCAATTACATTAGCGCCTTAACCCACATTGATATGATTTCTGAGCACACAGAACTACAAGTTGAAACACTCAATTTCAATGTAGAACAACTCATAGAAAAATGTGATGTCATTTACTATGGTCAAGTCGATCCACAACTTCAACACCAGGTAATCAACCTGAAAAATAACAAGCCATTGCTTACCATTGCTGAAAATAATCCGAACTGTGAAATTGGCAGTGCATTTTGCCTCAATATTAACAGCACGCCGGCAACATTTAGCCTCAATCTTGATATTCTGACGCGCAGCGGCGTGCGCGTACAGCCGAATGTCCTGCAATTGGCTCGTAAGGTGGAATAATCTATATGAAAAAACGTTATTCACTGATGCCCTCGCGCCCGACTTTACGTCATGCTTTCCACCGGATCCATTTGGTCATTACATTTATCATATTATCCGTAGTCGGCTTGTTTTTATCGTTACTGGCATTGCTTGCCATGCAGAAATATGCCGAAAACAGTTTAAAACTGATTGCCACGACCATTGCTCATACCGCACAAGCCGCCGTGGTTTTTCAGGATAAAACCGCAGCAAACGAAATATTGGAAATGATTGCCGTTCACGATGGTTTTACCGAAGCCAAAATTTTTGATGCAAAACAGCAGGTGTTAGCGAGTTGGCAAGCCAATCAGGAAACTCGGACGGGTAATTTCAAGAAATTGATCGAGCACTGGCTTTTTCCTGAACCTTTCACCCTGCCAATTTACCACCATCAGCAAAAAATAGGTTCAGTCTGGTTGCTTGGTAACAGCTGCCACATCATCAAATTTGTTTATCAGGCCCTGCTGGTGCTATTTGCCTGTCTGCTGTTCAGCGCCGTCATTTCACTCTACCTCTCATTGCGGATGCACGATGGTATCGTCAAGGCGCTGCAAAATATTACGGCCGTCGCCCATGATGTGCGGCAACGGCGGACATTTTCACGGCGCGTGCCCTCGGCCCATATTGCTGAGCTGCATGAGCTAAGTCAGGTTTTCAATCACCTGTTAGAAGAGCTGGAAGAGTGGCAACATCATCTGCAAACAGAAAAAGCCGCTTTAACCTGGCAAGCACAACATGACTCCCTGACAGGCTTACCAAATCGGGCAACGTTTGAACGCGTGCTTTCAACCGTCATGGGCGATAAATTTATGCGTGAAAGTGCAGCGATATTATTTATTGATGGTAATAGACTGAAATATGTTAACGATGTCTATGGACATGCTGCTGGCGATCACGTGCTTGTCACTATCGCTGCTACCTTAAAACGAAGAGTAAGAAAAACAGATACCGTTGCCCGACTTGGCGGGGACGAATTTGCCATCCTGTTACCTTCGGCCAATCTAGAAGACGCAGAACGCGTTGCCAAAAATATCATTCATGCCATGGATACCCCCATTCTCCTTCCCAACGGACAACATCTACGTATCACACTTAGTATTGGTATTGCATTATCCAATGGTGAACTAACAGCAGAACAACTACTCTCTGAAGCCGATGCGGCGATGTATCACATTAAACAACGAGGCGGTGGCTGGTATTCCGCTGATACAACAAAACTGAACTATCTATCAAGGAACCTTCTATGAGCAGAAATCGTTATGGTGTATTTATCTTGGCGTTTATTGGCGCACTTTTCCTCAGCGCCTGCCAGAGTAAAGGAACATTGACAACCGCACAAATCGCCGCACTTAAACAACAAGGGTTTCAACAAACTGATGAAGGCTGGTTATTTGGTCTATCAGAAAAGGTGCTGTTTGGTAATAACCAATTTCACTTGCGTCCAGAAGGTGAAACAAAATTAAAACAACTCGCCAGTCTCTTATCCAAAGTGGGTATCCACCACGCACGCCTTGATGGTCACACCGACAACTACGGAGAAGTGAGTTACAACAATCAATTATCATTGAAACGCGCCAACACCGTTGCAGATGCACTGACACAGGGAGGTATGCAGCGTAATAATTTGATAACCCGTGGATTAGGGCCAAGCCAACCTATTGCCGATAACCGAAGCGCAAAAGGTCGGGCAGAAAATCGCCGAGTTGCCATTGTGATAACGACACCGTAATAGCTATACCATGAAGCCGGCAATATGGGTTTTAACACAGCCCGATTGATTGCGGGTAACCTGATAATATATTGATATAAATCAAATAATAATTTAGCCATGGATGGCAACAATATTTGTTTATCTTGACCGTCCTCAGCAATTATAAAAAATTCCCTCCTAATTTTGTTATATAGTTATTTCCCGTCTTTAAATTCTTCCTGTAACATAGCCGACGTTGTTTTCGCAAAAAAAGAGCCTCTTTTTTTGTAATCAATAAGTTAATGAAATTTTGCATAGTTTGGATAACAAGCCTACTGTTAAGAAATGGGCTTGCTCAAGAAAGGAGATATGATGGGGCTGAATCTGAAATCATACCGATCCCTGTATCGGATGTTTGTGATGTTATTCATCACCATCACTGCCAGCACAGGTTATATATTCTGGAGATTATTTTCCAATTATCAGGATAATATTCAGCCAGATGTAGAATCAGTCTGTGTATTTATTTTATTGTCTCTGCTTACGTTCATATCTGCGGTGTTTTTTTATAGACAGACCAAAACCATTACTATCCCAGAATATCGTTTTAAAAAAGCGATTAAAAATAAGCAATTCATTCCCTATATACAGCCCATTATTTGTAGTAAAAACAATGAAATCATTGGATGTGAAATCCTTGTTCGCTGGCAACACCCCATCCATGGACTATTGACGCCAAATAAATTTATCGCACAAATTGAAAAATCAGATTTGATTATTCCCTTAACGCATAACTTAATCACCCAAGTAAGAGACTATTTTGCGCCTATTGCTCATCAATTACCTGCAAATTTCCATTTTAATTTCAATATTAGTGCAAAACATTATAAAGATGTCAGGTTAATTGATGATTGTCATCATTTTCTAAAATCATTTCCAGAAAATTCTATTAAACTGATTTTGGAAATTACCGAACGAGAATTATTGGAACTGGATAATCATACTATTCATTTATTCAATAAATTGGATGAATTAGGCGTATTAATTGCACTGGACGACTTTGGCACCGGTTTCTCTAATTACAATTACTTACAAAAACTTAATGTTAACTTAGTGAAAATTGGACATAATTTTATTAGCAAAATGAATACCGATATGGTTTCTAAAAATATTGTGGAAAATATCATTGACCTTGCCCTGCGGTTGCATTTGGAAATTGTGGCAGAAGGGATTGAAAGCCAAGAACAAGCTAATCAGTTAGCAAACTATTCTGTCGATTATTTGCAGGGATATTACTTTGACCGCCCGATACCGCTGGAAGAATTTGTCAGGAAATGGTTATGATAAGCATTCTCCCTGCAAAAACGGCTTACGGGGTCTTTAGTTCTGACCATTTCTGTTCCATATGCTGTCCAATGGTAGCCGCTAATGTTTTATCAATTTCCAACTCTTTAGCAATCGATTGAAAACGACAAGTTTCGTTATAAATCTCTTCAAGCATATTTATCAAAGGGATAGTGCTAGAGAAACCCGCCTGCCCTGCCAATTTTTCCAGTGCTGTAGGAGTAATCACTTTACCATTACCGTTAAATGAGGTCATATGTTCGTTATAAGATGACGGCATATATACCACATCATAAAATGGAGAAAGCCGCCAGTTATCAGTATCATCAGCCAAATAAGCAAAATTTTTAGCATGATCATCCTGATTAACGGTGAGATAGTTAAACAAAGCACGTTTCAACAATTTTTGTGCCTCCTCTACACCACACAGCAGCCTTGTCGCTTTAACCAACTCAATATAATCTAAAGAAAGCGCCCTAAATGATGCATCCAGTAATCCACAAGCTGAAATCATGTGGTAGCGAAATCAAACCGAGTTTGCTGTAACCAAAAACGTCCATTTCCTGCCTCCAATAAATCAAAATCAGGAACTTCAATTCCAACATTTCTAGCCATTTTCATATAGGCATATATACAGCCCCCAACCATCAGGCAAACTGTCACCAAAAACACCATGTAACCCATAATGATGCTCTTTAGGGGCTTTTTGTAATAAAGTGTCCGCCTTAATCAAAAAAGGAGAGATTGATTTCGGATGAATAGCGAGATATGACTCATCATATTGAAAATAAACTCCGTCTTATTAGCGTTATTCCTGTCACTATGATAACAATATTTAGCGATTATAACGAAAAATTGTCACAATAGTAGCAATTAAAGGTGCATAATGGTGAATACAGACAAGCATGATGATTTATCAAGAATTAAACAAATCATTCTATTATTTAAACATACTTTCCCTATTTAAAATCTTAGCCTTACCATGTTCATTTAACAAAATAGGAAGCTTATGCAAAAACACATAACCATCATGTTGAAACTCAATCAGGGCTTTATTTAAAGGCGATATAAAAAATGTATCGCCATCAAAAAAACAACCAGAGTTCAGCTTGAAATAATTACCAACAAAATCATCAAGATTATTTGCATCCATCAAATAAACCTCATCTTTTATATAGGAACCTTCATTAATTATAAAAACATCATTGCAAAGATATTCTTTTAAATTAACGCCCTTTAATCTTCCAGTATCATCCATACT
>NZ_JADEUF010000110.1 GCF_015163655.1 Xenorhabdus griffiniae
ATGCATCAATTCAAGGGCGCGTTTTTGTTCTGGTGTCAGATGAATTTTCATGGTCGCAAGCATGATCGGATTAGGATAAAAAATCAAGCATCTTCAATGACGATTGGTATACATCGTACCGGCAATTTTTGTCTGATAAGCAATAGTAATTTCAGAATATGATTTCGTAGTTTCCCAAACCATCGCAACTTGGCCTATGGCTGGACACTTATCGCACTTTTCTCTTGTCGTACTAATAGCATCAGTCTGAGCTTCCGCCTTGTCTTTTTCGTCTGTTTTTTCTTTATCTTTTGTAGCTTCATTGATACCTACTCCCACACCAACACCAATCGCTATCCCAGCAAGTGCAGTTAAGGTATATTCAGCCGCTGCCAGAATAGCAGGGCCAGCAAGAACTAAAGGTAATGGCATATTAATGTTTCCTTTTCATTAAATTATCCAGCGCTAGCAGATAGTCACGATATTGTTGTTCTGGGTTATCACCCGCTTTCAGCATATTTTTAATTTCAGGCGAATCATGAAAATTGCGGTTAAATGCAGCGAAATGGAGGTAAGAGCGGATCAATTTTTCCTCTTTAAACTCCATTGAAATCAAATCCAAATACGCAGCTTTGAGCCGTTTATGCAGGCTGTGCTCACTTTCATCCCCGATTAATTCAGCATGTTCCGACTGAACCTGTTTCCGAACTTTGGTGATATAAACCTCATCTTCGGCATCAATAAATTTACCCACCTGTTCCTGGCTGAGTTTTATCATCATTGTGCTCCTTTTACCGAATAAAACTGACCATCCAGCCAGTAATTCCATTCATCAATAGGTTGTGTGAATTCGGTTAATTGTTCCTGACTGAAAATATCCCGAATTTGATGCAGAATGCGGGGATCATAAAAACGTAACAGCGCCGTTTCACCGCTTTCCAGTTGAACATTCAAATAGGGTTCGAAATGACGGGTCAGCGCATCCAATGAGAGTGTGGTGTATGACCATGAAACGGCAGGAAAAGTTTTTTCCAGTTTTAAAAATTTCTCCACGAATACGATGTTATGGGTTATGTCAAACAACCACGGCCCGGCAAAGGCGATTTCTGCATCCGGGTATCGCCTAAACAGCGGGTTATTCAGTCCCGCAATGTAAGTCAACTCCGCGTCAAAGAGGCGTTCATACTGTAACCCATCAATCAGTGCATACCTGTTCATATCGGGATGTGTTTTTTGGTATTCCTGCCATGTTTCCTGTGATATCGAGATCATGATTGCCCCCTGATGACCATTGCAGAACCGCTTAACGCGGCTTTCATTAAGCAACTGAGACAAATTTTCTCCGGTGGCGATGTTAAGATTGCCTCCGTAGCCTGTGCTGCGTTGATTTGTTTTAGCTTATCCAGCATATCCGGCAACTTGCCGCCCCAGCCGGAGCCATTGCCCGGCGCACCACTGCCAAAGTTAACCACAGCGCTGCTGGTGATCCCGCCTGCATCAATTTTCAAGAAATGCCCTGCGGCCTGAATGGTCAGTTCAGAACCCGCATCAATCACAACTTTAGCGCCAGAACTCAGATGAATTTCATTGCCACTTTGTGTCAGCAAGGCATCGTCCGCCTTGATATGGAGCTTTTGCCCGGTTGACAGCGAAATGTCATTGTTTGCCTGGACACGGTATTCATTATCCACGCGTAAATGCGCATCATTTTTAATGTGGTGTGTGCGGTTATGACCAATATTGCTGGTTTCGTCATTGAGTACCTGGCTTTTCATGTCCTTTTGCGCATGAATAAACACTTCCTCACTGCCTTTCGCATCCTCAAAACGCAGTTCGTTAAACCCTTTACCCTTGTGGGTTTTGGTCTTAAAGGTGGTGCGGGTTTTTTCTGCCGGCAAATCCAGCGGTGGGCGGTTCAGGCCGTTGTAAACACAGCCGGTGACGATGGGGCGGTCAATATCGCCGTTCAGATAGGAAATAATCACCTCCTGCCCGATGCGCGGTATCGCCATAAAACCAAAGCCGTTGCCGTTCCAGCCCTGCGCTACCCGCACCCAGCACGACGCACTGTCATCCGGCTGGTCGTAACGGTTCCAGTGAAAATGGACTTTAATCGCACCGTCTTTATTGACGAAGATTTCTTCGCCCTCCGGCCCGACCACGATGGCAGTTTCATCCCCATCGGCTAACGGTTTATAGTGGAACGGTGGCCGGTAGTCGGCAAGGCCATCGATAAAACGGAAGGTATTGCTGAGTGTCGTCCCCTGTCCGCTGTTATCACCCAGCGCTTGTGGGCAATGTCCGTGATGGCTGATGGTGACGATTTGCCAGCGGGCGTTGAACGGTTTATGCGGGTGATTTTTTATCTCGAAGATTTTGCCCGGCATCAGTTTGATGCAGTTACTGTTGCCGCTGCCGGTCTGTTTCTGGTTATCCAGCGCTTCCTGCCGGTATTTCAGAAACGGTTTGGCGGCCGCATCTTTCTGGAATCGCCCGTAACTCTCAAACACGGTGTAAGAGGTCTGGCTGCCGAAGTCGCGGAAGCCTTCGCTGCTGTGCATATGGGAGAGGTGATAGCGCGGTTTTTCCGGATTGAAATCTTTGTGGAAACTGCGTTGCGGACTCATTCCCACGCCCAGTTGCACCTGATAGATAGTGTCAGTTCCGTAAGCGGTTTCCGGCTGGGGCTGGTATTGCAGCGGCAAGCCCGCGGTCATGCCCAGATGGCTGTCACTGAAAAACAGCGTTTCATCCTCAAACCAGAAACTGATACCCTCTTCCGCGGCTAACCGGCTGAAAAAATCATAATCGGATTCGCGCTTCTGGGTCACATATTCCCGCTCCTGATGCGCATCGTAGAGTTTTGAACCGGCTTTGACGTGGTGTTTTTTCAGCAGGCTGTTCAGGATGGCCGGCACATTCTGCTGATGGTAAATTCGGCTGTCCTGATTGAGCGTTAAACACCAGCAGGCAGGGCGAACTGTCACCGTATAAAGCGTCTTGTTACCATCGGTGCCCGCCCAATTAGCGTGAGAGACAATCCCAGTGATTTTGCGTTGCGCCGTTTCGCCATAAAAAACCTGTAACACTGCTTCCTGCATCAGCAGCGCGGTCAAATCGATTTCCGGCTTCGGTCGAAAGGGATTGTCGGGCTGGGACTGAACCAGCGTCAGGTTCAGGGTAAAAAGGTCAGATAACCCTTCATGCAGGGTAAAATCTGCCACGGCAAAAGTATTTTCGGGTAAATTTCCTATCCGGCAAACAAAACGTAATCCGATTTTTAGCATTATTGTCTCCCTATTTTTCTTTTTATTTCACTTTTCTTGCACAAATATTGTGATGAATAATCTATCGGCATTTAATTGAAAACCTTTATGAATAACAAAGAAATCAGGATTGAATAGGCTATTATAGGGGGATTAACGTTAATTAAATTAATAAATTTTGATTTTTGTCTCACATAACAAAATTTTTAAAAAAACAGGCTAAATACCCCTTTGACCTTACCCGGTTAAACCGTTAACATCTTTCATGTAACCTAATGATCTCATCGCCTGCAAAGATCGCCTTCGGGTGGCGAAGCAAAACTCCCGTAGCCTGAAAGGGAGAGCAAACATTGCGGTACATCTGCCCACCTTTGGAAGCAGATATTGTCAGACATAAACCCCTTGTCTGGTGATGAAGGTTTCTTAAACTAAAAATACACTCAAAAGGTGTTTTTATATTGTCTCCGAAGTGTGTTGGACGTTGGTTCATGCACTGACTTTTCGTATCAGTACCAGATCACATTTTTATTTATCTTCAATAAACAACCGGATGTCTTTCACGCATCCCGTTAATGCTTCTGACTATCCCTGTCTGAAATATTCAGCAGACTACTTTCTACACTTAAACAATTAACTCATTGCTACCGTTTGACACTTAACCTTGCGGCGTTTTGTTGTGCCTGCTGGCATTTCAACGCTTTCATTACCTTGACTGGCCGTTCGCGGAACCTAAGGCGTCACTTTTGGCAGGTTTACCGCTGAAAGTGACGCCGCAGCCAAAGAACAACCGAACCCTGACAGGCTCACGCCTGCTTCACCCCGCAGTGAATCTGACACTGCATTTTTAGATTGAAAAAGGAGAACTTGACGATATCGAGGCTGGCTTTTTGCCGGTGGGGATGACCTGCAAATGCAGGCGGCAGTACCGCGTACTCAACCGATACCCCGCAATACCTCAACTTGCGTTCACTCTGGCGCACAGATATCCGTCAAGGGTAAAGCAGTCATTGCCTGTTTTGCCGCACTGTCGCGCGCCAGAGTTCGCATGTTGTCAGGTATCAGTAAGGGGAAGCCAATGAGTCGATTGATTAAAGAATTAAAGTTTTTTGCCCGGCAAGGGGGCGGCAGCCATAAAACTTGCCATGATCGCATTCGGATTGCAGGACGCTTGGGCGCGTTGTTATTGAGTCTGAATATCCAGGTGAAAAGCCTCAGTCACTTGAAAGCCAGGCATGTGGAACATTACGTTGATGCCCGTTTATCTCAGGGTATTGCTAAACGAACGGTGCAAAATGAAATGTCCGCACTGCGTAATATCTTCCGCATGGCAGGCCGGGAGAAACTGGAAACTTCTCCGCGCCTGAGCAATCAGGCATTAGGACTAAGTGGAACCAGCCGTGCCGGAACGAAACAGGCGATCCCTGATGCTACGTTTCAGACCGTTTATCAAAAGGCACTTGAACGTGATGCCGGATTTGCCATCACACTAAAACTCGCCCGTTTGCTGGGGTTACGTTCTCAGGAAGCGGTACAATGCAGTGCTTCATTGAAAAGCTGGCGCAAACAGTTAGAACAACCAGAGCCAAAACTGCATGTTGTTTTCGGTACAAAAGGCGGCCGGCCAAGACAAACGCGCGTACTGGATGTCGCAGCGGTAAAAGCGGCTGTCGAACAGGCAATGACTATTGCAGAGCAACGAGGCGGCAAGTTGATTGATAAACCGGATCTCAAGCAGGCCATGAACTACTGGCGAACGCATACCACAAAAATTGGTTTAACAGGCTGCCATTCTCCCCATAGCTTGCGCTATGCGTGGGCGCAGGATGCACTGAGTTTTTACCAACAGAATGGTTTTAGTCGTCAGGAAGCAAGGGCACTGGTTTCAATGGATTTGGGGCATGGTGACGGTCGTGGGCGCTATGTTGAACGGGTTTATAGCCGTTAAACTTAGTTGTTTAGTTATTGAGTCCAATAAAACAATCAGTTAAAGTATTCCTGCCATTGGCAAATACCAATGGTCAGGGATTTGCAACCCTGTCGAGCTATCCACTGGTAGGATGTTTCTGCCAGTGCGCCTGCGTTCGCCTTTTCTATGGCGTTTCAGGCGGGGGAGGCTTCGGCCTCGCCGGACGATAGCTCCCGGTATTGCAAACCCCGTCTGAATCGCCACCATCAATATTAATGAATGGAAAGGGGTAGCAGGAATGAATAACAACATTAGAAACGACTGGCATCAGGCCGATATCATCGCAGCATTGCGTAAACGTGGTACAACCTTAGCGGCGCTTTCCCGTGAATCGGGACTCAGTTCATCAACCCTAGCAAATGCACTCAGCAGACAGTGGCCTAAAGGCGAATGGATCATTGCGAACTATCTTGGTGTCCATCCCTCAGAAATCTGGCCCAGCCGCTATTTTGATAAACAGGGTCAACTGATTGAGCGTAAAATTCGCAGTAAACCCCAGGAATAACCCGCTGTAATTTGTGATCGATGTTGTAAAAATGAATATTTTTTATCTTAAGCCCTGAGCAT
This sequence comes from Xenorhabdus griffiniae, assembly GCF_015163655.1. Lineage (GTDB taxonomy): Bacteria > Pseudomonadota > Gammaproteobacteria > Enterobacterales > Enterobacteriaceae > Xenorhabdus > Xenorhabdus griffiniae. Next base: position 5,779 of record NZ_JADEUF010000110.1, read on the forward strand.
GAAATGGCAGTCAAATTTGACCATTTTTCACCCTCACGGCTTTTTTGCTTTAATGTGATTAAAAAGCACACAGTTAGTAATATAAATAAGAAAAATCAGTCAGATATAAAAGAAAAAGCAAGCAAAAAAATCTGGGGGCATTAAAAGGGGCATAAACGGAAGGTAAGGTTATAGACTTTGACTATTCAACAAGTTACACTGTCTTTCGATTCCGCCTCCGGCACCAAGTTTCCATGCGGGTTTGTCGTAGGTTGTTAAATTTCCTGACAAAAGCGCGAAAAAGAATCAATCGTTAATTAAATGTTAAATCTCAATCAGTTCAATTTGTACTGTTTAGTTGAGAAGAACATTTATGACAAGATGACAGGGTAGCTGTTTTAACAGTTACCCTTTTCTCGTTTAAGGTAATGATTTCAGTAATTGATTCTGATGTCAAGTGAGGTGTAAACTTCGCGGGATGCCGATGCCAGTTCGGTATCAATGATCTTTTCATACCCTCCATTGTTGAGGCAGGGCAGTTCAATCAATTCCATCCTCCTAAACCCTGATTGAAACCCGCCCTGTTCTTTTTAACCCATTTTATTCTTTCTCACCGGCACTTTCGTCAGAACGATCGGTATACAACCCCAGTTCCCTCTCCAGTGTTTTGCCCGTTACTTCCATATCGAGGTCAATGTACTCCATCGTGGTTGCAACATTACAATGCCCCAGCAGTCTTTTCACCAACGGCAGATTCCGATCCGGCGATTTCATCAATGTCGTCGCCACCGTATGACGAAAACGGTGGGGCGAGACCGCAAAATCACACTCTCTGGACAGCCGGCGAAAGAAAGAACGGAGCTGCTGTTTTTCCCGGTTGATATCATATTGGTAACGGGAAAGCCGGCTGGGGTGCGGCACACTTAACCGGCTGAGATCGAAAATCGGATCGTCAGCTTTAGCGCCGGCAGCCATCGCCCTTTCCACTAATTTTGCCAACCAGGGTTTGAGCGGCGGGATAATCGGCACTTCCCATTCACTGTGGTTTTTACTGCCTTCCAGCCCCAGTTCAATATAATTGCTTTCCAGATTAATATCCCGCAGCCGCAGGTGCAGTAACTGGTTCTGGCGCATCCCCGTAAAGCGCAATGTCGCCAGCACTGTTGACCAATACCAGGTCGGATACAGGGCACAACGCCCTCCCCGTGGCATCACCCCGGTTCTTTCTTCTTCAGCAAACTTTCCCATCAACAGATTAATCCGGGTTATCTGCGATTGACTCAAAATCTTCTTCTTTTTCTTCTCTTTTTTAACCACCGCATTGTTAAACGGGTTTTCGGTGTGGGGCAGCAGTTTTTGCTCCATACCGAAATTAAAGATCGCCCGCAGGTGAGCCACCTTATTATTCCAGGTGTGGCTCGACTGTTTTTTCTCCACCAGAAGATAGCGCCGCCACCGCAACACATCCCGGTGAATCACCTGCGCCGGTGAGGCCGCTTCCCCCATAAACCGGGTAAATCCCTTCGCCACTTTACGGTAACTCCACTCGGTATCCGGTCTCAGGATATGTGAAAAAAAGTACTCATCTAATAATTCTTCCCAGCCCATTATTTCTTCTGTTCCGTGCATCATTTTTTTCCTGTTATCAACAACCCAACCCGGCGGCTTTTCAATATAGAAAGCCGTTAATCATTCCGTGAAAATTAATTACGAACTAAAATTGTTTCATTGTTAATATCATGACGACTCATTCCCGGCAGGAGCAACATTTTCTGACAGCCTGCCTGTGCGTTTGCCTATTTTCAAATCGTTATCATTCTCATTTGCATTAATAAGCAATGAAACTTCATCATTGGATTGAAATAATGACAATAACGTCCGGGTATCGTCGGCCGTCGATGGAGAGGGATTTTTCATTTCAGTTGCGGGAGCAGCCGATGGGGTTTCCGGCTTTGCGTCAGCTTCGGAAGTCTGGGCTGTTTCTGCTGCCGCTGGCAAAACCGCCTGTTTCACCAACGGGGAATGCACCTGCCCGGCGGCCTCTTGAAGCAACGCATCAATCAGGGGGACAGAGGAAGGACGACCATTGAGGTGCAACATCAGGCAATGCCAGGCTTCCGGCACGGAAACCAGCCACGTGATGGCTTTTTCCGGTAACAAACTGGCGGCCAGCAAGGCTTCCTGTGGCACCGTCAGGGCATTTTCAGGTGTGCGAAAACGGAAACGAAACGGTTTGTCGGGGATACCAATGCCCGGTTGCCAGACATGCCCGTCTTCCAGTTCCCCTTCGAGCTGCCGCAACAACGGCAGGTGGTAAAACAATGCCGCCCAGAACACGATGGCCTGCCATAACAGACCCTGTGCGGCCTGTGTTTCCGGTGCCGCCCCCGGCGGTAACAGATGTCCCTTCGCCAGTCGCACGGCACAGGCGGTAAATTGCAGTGTCAGGTCGGCAAATCCCCCTGCCCCTGACCAACCGCCTTCTGGTGTGGCGGGCACCTGTTGCACACTGCCCAACAATTGCTTCACCGGCGCGAGATAAAAACGCTGATACAGCCCTTCGGGCAAGGCACTGTTTTGCCATAATTGCTGAAGACACTGACGGCGCAGCGGGGTAGCCAGTAATTCATCCGTCGATTGCGGCCGGAAATAGCCCCGGCGGTCACGCATAGTTTCCGGTTGTTGTCCGGGTGATTTTTGTGGTGTGGCAGACTGGCGGGCAAAATGGGATTTAAAACGCTGAAACATGGTTTTTCTCCTTCGGTTCAAATTTAGCCCAGTGTCGGTCAATCCCACGCTGAAACAAGGAAAAACTCTTTTTGCGAAAATGAAAATTAACCTGACTCGCTTCACCCATTGAACGGTTTACTGAATCCACTTAATTTTCATCATAAATCAATCTATTAATAGGATTTAAAAATAAAAAGCGCCCCGAAAGGCGCAATGTGTAGGAAGCATAGCCAATGTGAAAAAAGGTTCAGGCCGCTTGTTCATATGCCTGCAAACGCTGTGACCAGTTACCCAGATAATGCGCAGGCGTATAACGTGTCCGTTTGCTGCCGCCATCATCCAGCGCATTGCCAATGGTGACCGCGGCCGGAATGCCGGCCAGGGAAAGCTGGACGTAAGCCATTACCGCGGCCAGCGGGTCGATATCAATCGCTGACACCCACAAACTGCATAACGGATCATGCCCCTGCTCTCTTAATACTTCGGCGGCGGCCAGTGTCATACAGCCCGCCCCACAAGCCGGCTCATACAATGTCACAAAAGGTTTCTCCTGCAAGCGTGCAGAGACATCCTGCAACTGCATCTCTGCCATCATGCTGGCCACGCTCCAGGGGGTAAAAAACTGATTGAGGTCTTTATCCCCCAATCCCAGCTGCATAAACACACTGCCCAGAAAATCGCAGGGTTCCTGCGCTAACCCCAGCACTACATGGGAAAACAGCTGCACAATCCGGTCAACATCTTCCCGTTCGTACTTCTTGATGGTTTTCAGGTAGTACTGCTCCAGCTCCTCGCTGTAACAGTATTTATTGTGAACGGCGGCCATCGCACAATTACAAAAATCCTGAAAGACCTGATAACGACGGTGGTCACGCGCCGTCTGGTTAAACAGCGCAATAAATTCTTTCTGGTGATTCGGTTGTGATGACATGACGGGTTTTCCTTGCAAAAAATAAAGGGAAAACACGTTCCGAAAAGGGAAAATGTTTCCCCTTTCGGTTGAAGTGAAGATAAAACAATCAATTAATGACGGGTTAAACAACGCGTTATTGCCCGACCGCGATGGCCGGCACGGACAGGTTCACCGCCCGCTTTTCCTCGTTGACCAGATAAAGCGCCGGCCGGCTCTCCCGTCCTGACTGCCCGTTACCGCTGTCCACATGCTCGCCCTGGTCATAGCAATCGTAGCCATTAAGCTGGCCTGACGGTTCGCTGTACCCGTGGCGAATTTCACAGTCAAACACCAATGACAGTTCCCCCATCAGTTCGGCTGAAGGCGGAGCCCAGGGAGAATCAAAGCGCACAGTTAAGCAGCTGACATTGCGACGCTCCCAGCGGACATGGTGACCCAACGGCCATTCCATACCGTATTGCGCGTCGTAAAACTGCGCCGCAGTTGCAATCCCTTTCAGCAAGCCACTGTTACCGTTAATCTCAGTCGCCAGCCGGGTTGGCATTATCATCAACATATCGCAGGGCTGCGCCGACGCCGGGTAAGTATTCAGCTTATCCCAGCACGCGCCGATATCGGGTGTCTCAGACCAGCTCACCATCCCAAACCAGTCGGTATACTGGCGGGTCAGGAGACGGGCGATAATGTCACGCGCCGGCGCCGGGATGTTTTCCCAGCGCACCAGGCTCAGACTGGACTGGCGGTACAGATTATCTATCCGTTTAATGTTATCGCTGTTTAACGGCACATTATCCTGCAACAATGTCAGCCACTGGTCAAAAGCCAGATTCTGCGCCGTCGGTGCCGCTGTACCGCGCACTAACGCCGGATACGGTGTATAGGTTTGCGGTTTAGTGGGTTTCAGTATCCCCGCACAGCCGGCCAGAAACAGCCGCAGGCTTTGCAGCACCGCCTGGCGGTAACGGGGAATTTCTTCACCGCAGACCCATTGTTGCATCACGTCAATACACACCGACTTGCCGGTAATGTCCAGTTGATTGGTATACCATTCTGCCATGGTCAGGTTCCTCATTGGATTAATAAGAATAAACCGGAGGAACCGCGCCATCAGGGCACCATTCCCCCGATGGGTGATAAAAAAAATAGGTTACCCGGGCTATGACCCGGTGGCCTGACTGAGCAGTGCCTCGGTAATACCGCAGTCGAAAAGCACCCTCAGCTCATCATGAATACCCAGATACGGTGTACTGCTCATATCCTGCCCATTCAGCCGGGTTAAATCGTATTTATCCACTAACTCGTTGATGGCTTCAAATGGCTGGACGCCATGAGCCATCAGTTCAGCTACCGTGTCCGCTTCACACAGGGCCGTATCAGCCAGGTTCAGGCCAAAATGCCGCTTCAGCAGCGAGCCGGCAATCACCTGCCAGACGGTTAAACGTAAAGGTGCTATCGTCATACCTCATGGGTTAAATACTGACTGTCGTGCCGTGCCGGAGAATATCCTGCACTTCACGGCACTGTTGATAACGGGGCGCAACCACATGCAGCGACAATAAATGCGCCTCATGCCACAATGCCCGGGCAGCCTGTGTATTCTGCCAGCCCTTCTCAAACACGGCTGACTGGCACAACTGCTGCTGTTGCTTTTCCAGTGACAGGCGTTCTGAGGCCCGTGTCACCGGCTGCGCCCAGACAATCTCGTCATAAAACCGCCCGCCGAGCACTTTTTCATCCCGGGCGTCATAAATCATGACGGTCAGCGGGAAAAAAATGCTCTTAAACTGGTCAGATGAAGTCTCCGGTATCGGCCAGTCGCCCAGCAAATGGATAACCTTCAGACGCTGCACCGCTTCGGTTACCGAGGCCGCTTCACACACGGTCAGGGTATCTTCCCGCAGCGACTGTGGTATTTGCGGGTGCTGCATCAGGCCGGTGACCTGCACGGTAAAAAGGTCTTCACATAATTCCGGGCCGGTGTCATCCGGTGCCGGTAAAAAAATCGGGTTCATCGGTATTTCCTTGATTTGAGGTCAAATAAAGAAAACACCCGCCCGATAAGATACCGGGAAGGTGTTTTCGGCTCCCTGGTCAGGCGCTTAAGAAAAGGGTTAACAGCATCATGGGCTTATAACGTCAGTGAGAGTGATTATTTTGATTTTCGGTTAATGACGGGCTGATAAAATCCTCGTGAGGTCCCAATGTCATGACTGACCATATCAGCGCGTTTTCCGGATGCTGATCCACATATTCCCGCAATTCGCGAAACCGGCAGGCATCCGCATTCGGCTCATCCAGCGCAGCGATACGGGCAAGCACGATTGACGTCACCGCCAGCCCGAACGCATCGGCAGAAAGCGTAATGGTTAACGCACTGTCCGGCAAATAAACAGAATACGTGGCGGCGGATGTCGGCACCAGATAAGTCAGCTGTTCAGAGGCATCCCGCCTGTCCCAGTATTCATACTGATATGCACCACATAACTGTGAGGCGGTATTGGCAATCAGAAACCCCAGAAACAACCGCTCCAGCGGTTTTTTACCGGGAAATGCCGCAGACAGTGCAGGACTGTCCAGCAGGATAAGTTCACTTTTTTGCATCATGTTCTCCTGTCAATAAAAAAAGACGGAGAACACCCTGCCCGACGGGAAGCATGTTCCCCGTCCGGGTGACTGGCGTCATGCCAGAATGGATTAAATTATCGTCATGCCCCCGCTAAACCTAGCGCCGCCCGAATACACGGGGCCTGGGGATGTTGCAGCGCGTATGCCCGCAAATCACAAAACCGTTCAGCGACTTCATCCTGCTTCATCAGTACCGTCAGATAGCCCAGTACGCTCAGGGTGACCATCAGCCCGAACGTCTCCGCTGATACTTCGCCGTTAAAGTCCGTAGTCTCAATTTTGACCCTATACGTGTCAGCGCGTGTCGGCACAGCATAGGCAATATTGTCCGACACTTTCCGGCACTGCCATGTATCACACCGGTAGTCCTCACACAGCGTGACCGCTGCTTTAATGATCGAGTGTTCCAGCAGCATCCGTTCCAGTGGGCTGGTTTGCGGAAAAACATCCTCAAAAGGGGACAATTCAGACGCCGGTACAGCATGCACCGGTGTCCCGGTTTCGTTTTGTTGCATTGTGGACTCCCTGAAAATAACGGAGAACACATTGCCCGACGGGAAACGTATTCCCCGTTGGGTGGCTGGCGTTATGCCAGGGTGGATAAAATAACCTTCATCATCAGCAACGATGATATCTGCTTCCAAAGGTGGGCAGATGTACCACACAGTGTGTACTCCCTTGCAGGCTACGGGAGTATGGTGTCGCTGCCCGAAGGCGATCCTCACAAGCGACCGGATCATCGATAAGTCTGACCACGCTAATGAACGGAAATCATAAGGTCAATGCGTAATTCATTTTCCGGGACAGAAAATAAGGCCAAAAGAAATTGTGATGGCCTCGGTCGCTATCAATATTTTGATAATACACCTATTTAATATAGTGACCTCACCCATCTCCGTGCTTGGTCTTTTCTCCGCTGCTATGTTTCTTTAGCGCCCCACTAAATAACTAGTAAAATGGTTGCCATTCTTAAAATCCTTTGTATTCAGGAACAGACTTTCTCACAATAGTAATAGTACATACGCCAAACAATACCCATTCAACGGAATGTTCTAGGATTTTAGCGTACAACCCCTCTTGCCTACCTGGACTTTAAACTGTATATTTAACAAACGGTTAATGTTAAACCAGAATCACTATATCAGGAGCTTAAATGTCAGAAAAATCGGAGTTTTTTTCAAGTTTTATTGAAATTGAAAACCGCCCTGCATTTTCAAATGAACAAGAAATTAGTCCGGAAAACTTCAAAGAGTTAATTGGCCAGTATAAATTTGATGAAGATGTGGCTTGTCAGGTTAAGGGGCATAAAGGAATTTGTCATCAAAATCATAAAAGTGGATGGCTCGGTATCACTACAGATGGTAAAGAAGCTTTAATTGGTGGTCATTGTGCACGAAATTATTTTAAGGCGGATAAAAATTTTATCCTTGAAAGAAAGCGTGTCAAAAAAGAAATTGAAAGGAAAAAAACGCTAGATAAAATACAAGAATATCGTGATCAAGTTTTAATTTGGAATGAAGAGCTTTCAAAGCTAAGATCTAATCTTATTCAAACGCGAGAAAAAGCAGATCTATTTTATAAAATTTTTCCTAATGTAGTACTACAATTTATTCACAGCGCACAAAAAAACAAAAACTGGGAAATAAAGATAGATATATTAAAAAAATCACATTCCGATATTGAAAAAAACAAATCCCAGTGGGTTGTTGGTACCTTATGTAATTTAAGACCAATACCAACAATGCAAAAAATAATTAGCCTTATGAATAATATAAAGTACCTAATTGATACTTACCATGAAGTGTGCAGTATTAAACCTGAAGAAATAAAAACACCTAAGCTAAAAAAAATGCATGAAATATTATCTGAAAAAGAAAACTATGAAAATGAATGTAATTTATATAAAAACGAAATAAAAAATTTTTTAGAACCCAAAAATCTAGATGCACTAATATATGT
>NZ_JADEUF010000111.1 GCF_015163655.1 Xenorhabdus griffiniae
TTTTGTTCCTTTATTGCTCTTTGTTTCGCAACTTAAGGTTATAAAGGCAGGGCTATGTCATTTCAATTCACTATGTCATCTCATCTAGAAAGTCGAGCATCGCGTAAAGTTAGTAGTAACAGCCCGACAAAACCAATAAATGCTTACTACTACCACATAGAACACTTACTACTACGGTTAGAGGTGCATGATGCCAAAAAAGATAACGCCGCTTTCCCCTACAACGGTATCTAATGCCAAAGCCAAACTTGATAGCAAAACGGGTAAGCCCAAAGATACGATCTATCGTGATGGGGATAATCTAGAACTCCTCGTAAAAGCATCAGGCATTAAGCTCTGGTATTTCCGATACTACAAACCACTCACCCAAAAGCGCACCATGATTGCGTTCGGTGAATACCCCTCTATTAAGCTGGCAGATGCGCGCCGACTCAAAGACGAAGCAAAAGCGCTACTGGCTAACAATATTGATCCGGTTGACCAGCGTAAACAGCAAGCAGCGGCAATACAGGAAGAGAACAGCAACACCTTAAAGAATATTGCTATTCGCTGGTTCGAGGTGAAGAAAACTACAGTTAGTGAGGATTACGCCAAAGACATCTGGCGCTCACTGGAAAAAGATATATTCCCTAAACTCGGTGATGTACCGATATCAAGCCTCAAAGCGCCTATGCTGGTGGAAGTGCTCAAGCCGATTGAAGCACGGGGCAATCTGGAAACGATTAAACGCCTGACGCAAAGAACCGTGGAGATCATCGACTACGCCATGAACTTAGGCGTTATTGATGCCAATCCTTTTACCACTGTCAGCAAAGCCTTTCCTAAGCCAAAGAAAAAGCATAACCCGACCATTCGACCCGAAGAACTCCCCGGATTAATGCAAGCACTCTCCATTGCAAAGGTAGAACGGCAAACCCGTTTAGTTATTGAGTGGCAACTATTAACCGCTATGCGCCCGGGGGAAGCGGTAAAAGCTCGTTGGTCTGAAATAGACTTTGATAACAGACTCTGGAATGCGCCCGCGGAAACGATGAAGATGGATCGCCCTCACACAGTGCCTTTATGCCAACCGGCTTTAGATATTCTTGAAGTGATGAAGCCTATCAGCGGGCATAGAGAATTTGTCTTTCCCCACAGATCTACCCCCAATACGCACATGAGTAGCCAGACGGCAAATATGGCACTAAAGCGCATGGGATACCAAGATATCCTCACTGCTCATGGTATCCGCTCAATCATCAGCACAGCATTAAATGAACAAGGCTTTATGCCCGATGCTATAGAAGCTGTGTTGGCTCATGGGGGAAAAGAACTCTGTCCGGGCAGCGTATAACAGAGCCACCTATTTAGAACAGCGCAGGGTTATGATGGACTGGTGGGGGCTGTATGTAAAAGGTGCAGCAATGGGTGATTTAACAGTAGCTGGAAGCGTCAAAGGATTACGTGTCGTAGGAAGTGATTATGTCGGATGAGCTTTTTATTATTGAGAATGTCAACGCAGCACTCGATTACTACAATATGGGGCGAGGGATGGAGGACGGGCTATATCCTCACTCCCCGGCTTATTGGTGTGCTGGCCAAGTTGCTAACTTAACCGATGCTGAACGAGAAGCATCATTATCCAGATTAGACATATGGGATATGCTATATGGGCCTGTTAGCTATATAAAAGAACTGTGTCAGCCCGGTAGCGATGTTTGGCGTTACTTTATAGTCGATACATCTATAAACAGTACCAAGAATGACTTACTGGTCAGTGCGTGTGCTATATGGGGATGGGGGTTAACCGAGGACTCTAATAGTGTATCATGCTATTTAGCAGCCTCTAACCTCGTCTTTGCAATCTTGGCTCAAGAGCAATATGACAACGAGATTATTAACGACTTTGAAAACCTAGACATTAAATATAAGCGCAGAAAAGCAGCAAAAGCGAGACATGACAACTACTATGGCCCACTTAAAATTTCGATTAGAAAATGGGCACAAGAAACTATCAATACTACAAGTAGAAACATAACTAAAGCCGCGCTAGCTACCGCCGCGGACTCTTGTTACCGCGATTGGATAAAAGAAAATCCACCAGCAACCCCAGCTTATAATAGGCTGCACCCTTTAAATAATAACGGACAACGATTGAATGAACCAACATACCGTACTATTTACGGATGGGTAAAAACGCTACTCGACAAATAGAAGAGCCAGTAAAAAGAAATAAGCCGGATTGCTCCGGCTCTTTTATTACTCAAATAGCTTTTCTTCATCTATTCGGTAAAATCTACGCTGGTCTGGATACCCAAGTGGGGCACGTTTCTTAGGATTATAAACAGTGCGTGATTTACCGTTCTTGCCTGTCTCCTCCGTTACCCCAATAAGCACTCCTTTCTTGTGTAACGCGGCAATTGTTATATCAAAATTACAGCCATCCAGCGCACGATCTTTCAATGCGTCTGACGTAATCCAATAAATACGGGATAGAGGGGTATCATCAGCAGATACTGATTCGTTGCTGAAATCAGCCAAGCCAACACTCTTCCCATTGGACAAAGTAATATACCCATCGGATATAGGCATACTCCCAGTGTCATTAGAGGAAGAACGAAAGCGCGATTCACTATATGTACTGAGATATGAACGCAACCGCTCAATGCCGTTTACCGCTTCCAAATCGCCAGTAGTCCCCCTATCATCTATATAGGCGTTGAAGCACTCACCTACGCAGCGTAGCGATTCCTCGGTATCCCATCCAGTAATACCCCATTCCGTCGCTAGCTCTCCCGCAGCAGCACATAGAGCAAACCGCTCTAATACTCGGTCTAACTGTGCTCCTGCATCGTCTGGCCTATAGCTTGACTTAAACTCAGTGATTAACTCTCGCAAGCGATCAACCAACTCCGAACGGGTAGAAGCGGTAAGCTTTTCAAGCCATGAGATACCGGCACAACCATAATATTTCGTTGTTAAAGCATTCAGCGAATCAGCAAATTCTTTTGCTGTGCCTGAACCGTGGAGGGTATCAAAAACGCCATTTTCATCGCTTACTATTGCTGGGATATCCACAAACCGTGCTTGCTGACCAGCGGCAACTCTCTCACCCGAAGCCTTAAGATAACTCTCGAAAGCGTCTTCACTGGATGCCAGTACCAGAGTCCGCCATTGTAGCGTCTCACGCAAAGTAACATCCTTTGTGCCTCGTGCCTTTCCCTGCCCAAGAGCCAGCATATAAGCAATCTGCCCCACCAGCTTAGGGTTAACGCTTTTCAGTTCATCCAGGATTAACGGCAGGTCATTATGAGCTGTGGCCAATACCTCGATCCCGACTAAAGTGGTATTGCAACTATGAGAATAACCGCCTGTCGTTGCACCGCTACCCCATACAGAGGCGGCGATATGCTGAGCGGTACTCTTACCTTTGGTTGATGCCCCTTTCAGGCTGAATACCCCGCCATCAACGCCCAATACATTGAGCAAAGGCGCAGCAAAAGCAACGCAGAGAGAAAATACTAACCGGGTATTACCGGCGCATTTCGTGCTGATATTTTTCTGCCATTCTTCAAGAGAACCAGACTGCGTTAATTGACTGCTTTCACTCTTTTTACGCCCGGATAATTGGTACATCACTTTGCTGGTGGAACTACCTATCGTACTTTCTGGCAATACAAACAAGTGATCATTAAACCAGCCCGTTGAAGTGGCTAAGGTTATGCGCTCCCTTGCCGTTGAGATATTAAGATATTCCAATAGACCACGGCTCATATTGGTACTGATATATAACCCCAACTTAGACAAAGTAGGGATAATATCACTACTGGATTTATGTAATTGCTCATCCGGTACAATGAATTGCTTAGTTTCCCGATCCCGGTCTTTAAATGAAATCAGCTTTCCCCAGTTATCGCTATACATATCACGAGTTAATCCCAGCACTGAGAACGGTGCAGATATCTTCCGGGCTACAATGTTTTTTGCCTTCCCTTTTCCCTCTTCAACATTCTTCATTAGACCGTCCTCGGTCATATAAAAACCGTGCTTTTCTAATTCTAAATAAGGTCGAAGAATTTGGGGGTTTTCCCACCCAAGCGAGGCAGCGTGCGAAAATATCCATTTATAACTGGTGAGATCAGCACGGGAAGTATCCCAAGTTGATTCAAAGTGAACAGCATCAAATGCCGCTCCACCCGCCTCAGACCATTCCAGCGCCAATTGGTATGCATTGTCTTCATAGGGTGTGTTTTTCAAACTACCAAGAGCAGCGATTACCCTTTGCCAATTTTGTCTGCCTCCCTCTGATATTGCCAACATCGCAGGGGAAAACAGAGCAGCCTGTAAATCATCTAATGTATGTTCGTCTATCTCATACCAGCGGTCTAAATCAGAGTCACTATCATAGTGTTGTCTTACAGGCCCGGGAGGTGTCTTCGACACAAGCGGAGTCATAGCAAGATAGTTCGCTACGTCTGCCAGCTCACCGTCTAAATGGTGGATAATGGCATCAGTCACATCCTCCCCGGTTTTGGTTTTCCGGCGTACAGCATTCACTATGGGTAAATAGCATTGTTGTTCGGCACGATAGACAGATTCATCCCACCCAATGACAGGCTTCCACTCGCTGATCAAATCCTCTTCGGCGATTTGTTGAATGGCTGTTTCTATTTTACTGGCTATCATCTGGCAAACATGAATGCCCTCAGTGCGATCTACCTCCGAATTTAGGAGTATTACAAAACGACAACGCGGAGCATCTTCGGTATAATTGAAAGTCGTATAAAGCACACCTTTGAACGTCTTTTTTAAGTAACTGACCATCGCATCAAATGTTTGGGGGCTGTCAAAACTATCGCAGTCAAACGATACAAAGCGGCGTTTAGCCGCTAATGCTGAAAGCCTCCAATTTTTTATACCCTGAAACTTCTCAGGGTATTTTTCTTTCGGGGTATTGCCTCTTGGGTGTTCCCCCTGTTCCATTGCTGCACAAAAATATTGTTTCTTTTTAGCTGTCGCAGTATCAGTTATTAATTGCTCAATGAACTGATCTGCATTTTCGGCACATCGTTGTTCAGGGGTAATATCGTATACATCCCGTCCACGGGAATAATAAATTTTATCGGCCATTATTACGGTTTCCTTTCTTTCTGTTCTCCCGGCGTTCTATGGCAGCAGCACGACGGCATAGAGCACGGTTAACATAATTCTCAGCAACAAGTACCAATTCATCGTAATTTCGCGGATTAACTAAATCGGGAATGCGTGTGTTACTTTTAATGGAATAGCTGCGTTGCATAACAGCGATGTGATCATTTTGAGAGCGCAGATGTCTATTGTTAGCCATATTATCTATTCTCCTGTCCACGGGTATTAAGACGAGACTCAATATATTTATTAACCTCACTTGCTGCCCAACCAATGCGCCGTAATCCCAATTTCACGGACTTAGGGAATTCAGGTGTTCTTTTTAAAAACTCATGGAAGCCACTATCGGATTTATAGTGCAGCGCCGCTTTCACTTCTTTTTTAGTCAGCATCGATTCACTAATACTCATTACGTATTCTCCTGCGTTAAACGGCCATAAACGAAAATAAACGCGAGAAAAATAGCCATTAACGAAATAACAAAGAAGCCCTTTACACGTGCAGGCTGTAATAAGAAATACACTCTGCATATGCAGGCTGTAATAGCGAAACATAGAAAGCCAATACGTAGGAAATTACATATTGGCTATTATTCCGGGGAGGGGATATATTTATCCCTGCCTTAATTTATATACGGCATCTTTTATCGTTCGCGTTTATTTCCGATACAGCTCGTTAGCGTCCCCCTTTCTTTTTCTGCTTACGCTTACATTTCTTCGATTTGGTTCCGATATGTTTTGAGCCGCCACTAAATTTAATCGCGTTTGAGGATTTAAATACCTGACTGTAGGGGGCATTTCTGGTCGCATTCTTCGTGAGCTTACGGCTGCGTGATTTGCTTACGTTTTCCTCAAACACCGTCAGTATCGGAACAACTCTTGGTTCTCGAAAATCTTCGCCAAAATCAATTTCTTTAGCTGTATTTATCGCTTCCTCGGCATTACCGTTCTGCTCATTCATAGCATCGTTAACTGTCTCAGAGACAACGCTGGTGGATTTAGATTTGTTCATCAGTGCATCACCCTCGGCTTGTTGCCCGCCATCTGCGGTAAGCCCTCTTCAATAAAGCCGCGATGCAGATCGAACATGACTTCTCGACCAAAATCAGACAGCGCCGCGCCTTGACCAGGGAACCCCGTTAGCATTTGCCAATAGAAACTGACAGCGTTCTTTAACCCTTTCTCGTGGCCAAATCGCTCAATCAACGCACCTTCAATATTGTTCTCCAGTGCTGAGCATTCAGTAGATAAGAATAATGGAAGTATTACCGGGGAATTTTTCAGCTTAAAAATGGCGTTGCTGTTGTGTTTTTCCCTTTGTTCCAGAATCCAAACATGCGCCACCAGCCAACGAAAGAAACGAATATCACCGACCGCTTGCCCTTCGGGGTGTGTGGTTAGCCATGCCATCATTAGCTCTAAAGCGACATCGGTTTGGTAGTCCCATTCGCCACCATTAACCCGGTCTAAAATAGAAGTCGCAGGCAGAGAAGCCACTATCATCTCAGGCCTGTTTTCCTCGGACTGGCTGTACAGCGTCACAATGCCGTTTTCGATAACCGTTCTGTAATCACGCATATTGCACCTCATTAGCCTGGTTAACGTGGGGTTCAGTCTCAGCCGTCCAGTAAGCGCGCTTGCCCTCTTCGGTATGCAGTTGTAACAGTTGCTGGGCGTACTCCAGTAAATCGGCTTCGATATCCCTTGCTTCGGGGTCTAGGCGCAAATACTCCACGGCTTTAAGGAATGCGGCCACTGGCTCTAACACATCAGCGGGGTGAGCATAGATAGTTGTTAAGGAACGATCAGACATGGCGCACCTCCTGTACTGGCAGGCGACCAGCAAAGAGCAGGACGAAATCACGGGAAAGCGTAGAACGGGCATTGTGCTCGTCAGGGGCAATAGTCTCTACACGGCTGGGTATAGCGTTTAAATCTGCGCGCTTGACGCTCAGAAACACGAATTTGAAATGAGTGGGGGTAGGGATAGTCGCCATAGTTGCGATCTCCTTGATGTAATATAAGGAGTCACCACCAGAGTTCTCACACTCGGAAAGGGCGGTGACACTAGCAGAGGTGAGAATACTGGACATCAAGGAAACCAGCCTACCTTTCGGTAGCTCCGCTAGCGGCACCATTGAATACGTATAGGCGAATACCGCCTCAAATGAAAGGTGCTGCGATGCAGTGACACAAAAAAAGACGCTAGGCGCGTCATGTGTCGCCAAGATGTTAATCAGGTTCTCACGCCTGACACCAGATTTTGCTGGTGCGCAGTCAATATAGCCAATGTTGGATAACAAAGTAAAGAGACAATGATCACTATTTTTGTGATGGCTCTCTCTTATAGCGCTAAAAAACTCAATAGGTTGCGTAGTGTTGCACGTTGTCATTACTTGGCCTCCATGCGCTGCGCTAACCATTTCTGAGATAAGCCCATTAACTTGTCTTTACGGGTAGAGTAGTCCATGCCTAGCTCAATCAGCGTTGTGTTGGTCTGCTCCAGATAGGAAAGGTGCTCAAGCTGTAATTCGCTCATTGCATCACGAGGATTGCCAATAATGCTATGCTGCTGCGCCCACTGTTTGGCAGTCATGCCCGCCAATACAATACGGTTCAGCATGTTTGATTCATTGGTGTAATGACGTGGCAATGTGGTTTTGCCCTGCTCCATACGCGCCATTTCCAACGCTGCACACATCGGCTTGTGGTAGCTTTGTGCCTTTAAGCGTGCTTTCAGCTCACTACGTAGTTCTTTAGTCACTACTGGAGCAACTTTGTGTAACGCTTCCTCGCACTTGATAAAGTACTGGCGGATTAAGCGCCCTTGGTCGGTACGCTCAACCATTGCCAGCTCTTTCGCCATGTTAATAGTGACGTGATAGTCTTTTGTTAATTGTTGTCTGGATTTTGCGCTGTCCGAATTTGGATAGCGCAAATTTTCGACGACAGAATAATCTTGATTCTCAATAAAACTGTATTGGTTAATCCTGTCACCAATCCAGGCAGCGAAAGCACGCTTAACACCTAATGCCTCATGTAATGCTTTTGCACTCGCGCCATTAATTAATTGACCGTTAATCGTGCCTTGAATAACCGGTAACATTTCAGCGAAAGATAGTTCGCTAGTATCGTGCTGGCTGAATTTAGAGCGAGTTTGTCCGGTGGCATTTAAGCCACTTTTTAAATGTTCCACGTTTATGACTCCGTTATTTGGTAGGGTACGGTGATAAAAGTACTTCGGCTTGCGATGTTAGACATGCCCTTAGATCCACCAGCAAAGATAAGCCTGTGAGTTGCCGGGCAATGGATACAATATTAGCCATTACGCGCTGCCTCCAAGCGTTCATCTAAACGAGCGGCAATAATGCGCTGGTTAATCCACGCATCAACTTCACTTTCGATAAACGCAGAAGCGCGAGCGCCGGTCTTTATTTGCTTGGGGAACTTCCCTTCGGAAATGTATTTGTACACCGTGGACTTGCCTAAACCAGTACGGCGACATACTTCGGGTAATCTGATAAGAGAGTGTTTCATAAATAATAGCCTTTCTCGGTTGTTAGTAATTGGTATTGGAGGAACGAGAGAAAGACTAAGGCATTTGAATTTGGAATATTCGAATGTTCCGGGAATATTCCAAATATTCCAAAAAAGTAAGATGAGGGACTATTTATCATTCACCATTTTGATATCCACGCTTTCAAGAAATGGCGTTATCTCGATAGCTGCTTCACGTAAGTAGTCTTGTATTTTTCTTCCATCTAAGTGAGCTACGCCACGATCTCGCAAATCTTGGCGTATTCCACTATCGGGGTTATCTAATTCTCGGCGGGGGTATTCAGCGGTATCAGAGTCATACGCTGCGTAAAGTACCGCCTTTGTAAACCGGGCGAGAGTATTAAACTTCTTGGCGGATATTTTGTTATCTTTTAATTGTGACTCCGGTTTATTTTTTTTCGTTGGTTTATTTTCAGATAAGGGGATATTGTGAATAATCGCGTATAGCTTCTCTAACTCAAAACGCGGAATAACAGGCTCTGGCATGGGGAACGTTGCTGATTCAATGTATTCTGTGCCCTGATTTTCATCATATGCAGCGCCAGATTTCTTTTTTTTATTCTTGTTCTTACTGCTCGCATAAAGCTCTGTAGCATCGTCAATCATGTAACGACGATAACTACGCATCTTGCTTTTTTTTCCTGCTTTTTCCTTGTTTATTTCTCCGGTTGATAAATCGATACCACTCAGAACGGCTGTATTCCACTCCGAATCGCCAAAGCGTACAGCAAGGTATTTATGTTTTTCGGCTTCTCCAAAATGTAAGCTGAATAAGTACCCTAGACCTTCTTTAAACCATAGATCCCGTATATCGTCTGTAAGTCTATACCTACCTATAACCCCCTCTTTAAACCATAGTTCAAGGTGTTTTGCTGTTACTTTAAAGGGTGGTTCGGTTGCGTTGAGTAAGTCTAACGCAACGCTCATGGGGGGATTTTCAAATACACATGCCAGAGGTTTTGGTTTTGGATCTTTCATCACGCCCGCCTTATAAACGTTATGCCTTAACAATGGAGGTGATGAGGCAGGCGGTAAGGCGTACCGCTTTTCTCTCCGTCGAGATAGCCCCATCGAATAACATTGTGCTATAGCTGGTGGATTTTGTCCAAAGTCTAATCGTGCTGTTTTGGAACAATTAAGCGTAATCAAATGGTTATGATTAGGTGGGATATATAAATTGTTGATTGATATTAACTTCCTGCATTGGAGGAAGTTGACCGGGTAGTGTATCTAACTCGTTGAATTGACTTAATTCCGGTGGGTAGCCGGAATCACTTTGCTGGTGGAGCCGTTCGCGCGGGTTATCGGGCAAGGGATAGGCTTTTTACCGTTGAGCGTTTAATGCTGAACTGGACAAATTCGCCCTGTTACCGTGGAAGCCATAGATTAGGTCTATTTCTAATGGCTCGTCCAAAACCTCCAGGCAACCTAAGATAAAACTTTCAGCCACTAGCATACGCTTTCTGACTTCGCTTTCACTGAGCTTGAACTTGCGACCAATTGCGCGTTTAGACATGCCGCTAACATAGTGGTGCTCGATAAAATCGCATTCCTGAGCCATACCCACATTACGCAGCTTGGCAACGCAGCCATCTATAATCATGCCGTCCTCGTCACTGCACGATAATTTGTTGTTGCTGGTATAAGTCACCGCGTCTTTAAACCCGGCTGATACCGACTTCCACCCAATGTTAACCCTGCCTTGCACTACCCACCCGCCCCAGTGCGTTAATATCTTCGGTATATCTCTGTGCATGATTTTTTATCCGCCCCGAACGTACTAGTTAGAAAGTACAGTTTAGCATTGGCAGTCGATAGAGGGAACGTGATAAATAGATGGTACAACTTTTGGACTATCCTGATTTTAAAGGGTTTTTACTTACTATCAGCTTTATGATGTGATCCAAAGTTGGATAATAATGATTTCAAAGGGTTTTTCAATTCTAGCGAATCGCGAGAATTAAGCCTTATCAAGAAGTTACAGGGAAGTGCTCACTTGATTGGCTAACGGGCAAGAGATGACGCAAATCTGCGTCATTAAAAGAATCAAAGAGTTATCTATAACCAAGATGATCGGTTTTTCGATCATCAATATAACTACCTGATTCAACTTAATTATACCGATTCGTTAGAATCAAAAGCCCCTTGCTCTTAACTGGCGAGATATTGGTAAGCAGTGCTACTTGCAATATTTTACCAGTTTAACCACCTTGCATGGCTTCTGCTTTAAGATGCAAATTTTTACACGTTGCCTAACTCGTTGATATTACCCGTAAAGCATATTTGCGCTACAGGTAACTGTTTGATTCTAATCATGATGTAGGTTTTGAATCATGGTCAAGACGTTGATCATCAATGTTATCTCAAAAAGACTTGAAGTATAGCCGTCCAGTACCGCCCACCGCCTCTTCGCTCTTCTCGTCAACACCATTACAAACAAAAACCAGCGCACCGTTAAAACCTAGATACCTATACCGCTCCAAAATATCGATGCCAGTAACCAATGGCACCCCCAAGACAATTGGTTCACTATTAGGGTGCATGATATCTAATATCCAACCTGCAATTTCCCTGTACTGTATTTTCATCCGGTATTCTATGCCGCCTAGCTGAATATCAAACAATTGGTTTTCATTCAATAAAGGGATCTCAACAACGCTCATTTTCAACCTCCTGTGATTCTCTTGCTAGCCCTGGTCAACGCTCCGCCGAATAATTTATCTGCTGCGTCAAACCCCTCTTGTAACAAACTCTTATTAGTGTCGACTGTTATTGGCGTCACCCTTCCACGGTCAACCGCTGGTCTTATATCTAACGGTGCTTTCATTGATACCCGTGGAACTTTCACACCCTCGACCGTTGCAATATCGACAATAATCACTTCGCGCAAGGTCAACGTGACCATAAGCACATTCTCAGAGGTCTTATCCGTCTTGACCTCAATTGCCCTGATCAGCATGTTTCTGTACCGCCGTTTGCCCGTGATGACGTCGAACGGCTCCTTAGAGGCTCTGAGTTTGAGCAATTGCTCATAAACTTCTTTAGGGTTTTTACCCAATATTTCTTCGGTATCAAAATCAAATATCTTAGTAGGCGTATCAAAACCATCAATCAATGAACCACCACCGGCAAAGCCAATTTCCATTGTCACTTCTGCGGGCTTGTCATAAGCATGATCGCTAATAGCCGCGCCATACTGTACCGGGTGCTCGGTAATTTCAGTTGCGTCAATGTGCTTTTCCGATATCACCACACTCGGCACTATCAGCCCTATTTTTCGGGTATTTTGAAAGAATAACGTTGATAAAATATCCATCGGTTATCCTACCTGTTTAAAAGTTTATGTTGATAAAATATACCAAAGTAACCCAATAAGACCACAAAGTTTGGGTAAATGGAAATTTTCACGATGCCTTTAATACCAAGCCATAACAAGTAAGCAAGCACTCACAAATCTAATTAATAATCTAAAACTACATAAAAATACAGAATAAAAAAGCAGCAGTCAGATCGGGTTATTAACACGTGGTGTTGTGGAGGGGAAAACGGGATAGCAAGGCGGGTGGGGTAATCGCGATAAATAACCGTTTCATTTTAATCATGGTCAATGTTAGCCGTTCTGCTTGTAGTATTTCACCCTCAAAGACAGGCTTGATAAACTATCCCCTCACCTTTTTATAAACTAAATAGTATCGATTACAAACTATGCAAAACGGACTTGTTAAATTAGCGGCTGACACCCGAACAGTATTTGAAAAAGAGCACCAGAAAATAAATGATATGGGCATTCCTTTCTTTTATAGCTTCCCGATTAATTCTTGTCAGGGGGCTTCTGTATTCCTCGGTATGGTAGCTCAACAATTTTTCCCCAATGCCGATATTAAAATTGTATTAGGCAGTGATAGGAAAAAGAGAGAGCATCATTACTGGTTAGAAATTGACAAGAAAGTTTATGACCTGACAGTAGACCAATTTATATCTTGGATGGACGAGCAATATAATTGCCCTGACAAACCTATCTACGCTGAAAAGAAACATCCACTGGCAAGGTACTTTTTCTATAAACAACATTTTTCTCCAGTGAGCGCATACGCTATTTTCTGTACTCAATACGCAAAGAATACTAAGTCGGCAATTATTGCCTATGACTTTATGAGAGCAGAACTAAGAAAGCTGGGCTGGGATTAAGCCGGGGAGCTGAATATATAAGGCGGAACTCCGCCTTAACTCTTTGATTAATTTTAATTGCTTCGTTTCGGAGGAATCAACGGCCGTGCCCGTAACTCAAATCTGAGGTACGGTTAACTACATGATTCTGCTTATGATCCAAAAGTTACACCATCTTTGAGAGCAAAGCACGTTGCCGAACGGTTCAATGAAGCTATGCGCCTGTAAGGAAGCGAGCCCCCATCATTCAAAATTTTTCACTTAGCTATACATAAAACTACAGAAAAATATTAACGATTCCGAAACCACATCAAACTACGGGATTGGAAAGCCAGCCTTTATAGAAATATTTCCGCTCCAGAGCTAAGCAGAAATTACTGCTTTGACCTAAGCGAAGATCCCCACTCAGCTCTACCGACAAATTTGGCGTTAGCCATACACGTATTTACAATAGCCAAAAAGATGTTGCTCATTTCCGGGGAAAGCTTTATTAAAGGGACGGGACACATAAAATAGATACTGTCCCGCCCTTGTCCCGTTAGTTTACTGAATATGAATTATTAAAATAAGCATAACTATATAATAT
>NZ_JADEUF010000112.1 GCF_015163655.1 Xenorhabdus griffiniae
CGCTAATATTATTTGAAATAGTTCTTAATCAACTCCTCAAATACCTCGCCAAAATCTACCAAAATATGGTTTTGATTTATTAGCACCGTTTTGTGGGGATCCCTCAGCGCAATAATAGCTGAAGTCAATAGCGCTTTTTTCATTATAAGTATCTCTTTGTTATATAAATCGCACAGAAATATACTTAAATTTCAAAAAAACACAACGTAAAATATAACCCAACAAAAATAATTTATATAAAATAATCACAATTGATTACTATCTTTTACACCGTATGTTATGGCGATACGTTTATAAGCGCCAAGTATATGAACCAATTAGCTCTCCAAGACCAATCTCACTTCAAGATGCATGTGATTTCTCCCCGCTTCGCGGGGAGAAATCAGGTTTCATATCGTGTTGTAAATTGCAGCTTGAAGTTTAATGCGTTTATATCTCCCCCGCGTAGCGGGGGAGATATAAACAATCCTCAATTGACGGTATCTTTACTTTTAATTTTCCGTATGGCGAAGCCAGATTTTTTTGAATATTAAATTCGCTTTAATTTCTTAAATTATCGCTAAAATAGGTGTTTTCCCTAATCTATTCACACACCAAAAGAAACTTAATTCCATCACACATAATAATAAATAATAAGACGGATGTATTAAATAATGATTGAATTAAAGACAAAACATTAGACAAACAGTTTGATTATTATCGCTTTGTTTGAAATAATGCGCTCCGCAAACGCAGGACTGACATAAACTGTAAGACGGAAAAAAACATCTACCATTATCCGAAATAACACTGTTTATAAAAAATTACTACTGTCAGATCCAACTTATCATCCTCCAACAACGCCCAAATAATTAAATTAAAACAGACGCCAAATTAATTATTTCAATTAATAATTGCGGTCTATCAAAAATAATTACACCCAACCTAAGAATCAAATATTAATTAAGATATTTTAATTAATAATTCTTTATAGCTGTTACTGAAGAATGAGTGTTGATATGCAAAACTTACCTCACGTCAAAGCACTGTGTGCTATCACACATCCTTACCGTGCTTGTACCGAATATGACGCATTATTTAATAACGCCATGTGCGAACTGACACTTTATCACTGCGAACATACTCCTGGTTACGCGCAGTGGCTGGCAGACCATGGCTTGGATAAACAGGCGCTAATAACTCTGAATGATTGGTCAAATCTGCCTTTGCTCTTTGCCAATTATTTCAAACGTAACCTGATACTCAGCGACAGTGCGCACGATGCGCTGGAACTGACGTCCTCTGGAACCACCGGACAAAAAAGCCGTATGCGCTATGATGATGTCAGTATTGCAGCTGCTCAGTATATGGTGGACTGTATTTTTGACTATTATGGCTGGAATACCCCTGATCAACCCTGTAACTACCTGCTGCTGAGCTATGAACCCGCGGGTGCCGTCACTCT
This sequence comes from Xenorhabdus griffiniae, assembly GCF_015163655.1. Classification (GTDB taxonomy): domain Bacteria; phylum Pseudomonadota; class Gammaproteobacteria; order Enterobacterales; family Enterobacteriaceae; genus Xenorhabdus; species Xenorhabdus griffiniae. The sequence goes on from NZ_JADEUF010000112.1 coordinate 1,445, forward strand.
GGGGACAGCCTACACCGATCAATTCCTGTGTAAATATGCACCGGTAAATCGAGCTTATTATGCTTTGCGCCATAACGGACAAGATAATGAATTCGATCCCTTCGGTACTATTGCGGCACTCCAGCAATTTGCTCAGGACGGATTGCCAGTGCGGATTTTCGGTTTTCCTGCCTTTTTGTGGTTTACCCTGCAAAGAATGGAGCAGATGGGACTACCGGCACTGAAATTACATCCTGAGTCGCTGGTTTTCCTCGGCGGAGGCTGGAAAACACATGCCGATAAATCCATTCCTAAAAAAGAATTGTATCAACGAATAACCGAGCAATTAGGTATCCCTGATATTCGCTGTCGTGATGGTTATGGCTCCGTTGAACACCCAGTTCCTTATGTTGAATGTTCTCACCATCATTTCCATGTTCCAGTTTACGCCCGTGCCTATGTGCGCCATACCTCTAACTTAACCTGCCAGCCTTACGGGAAACCAGGTTTTCTGCATCTTACCTCACCTTATATCACTTCCTGTCCAGCACACAGCATCGTTACAAGCGACCTGGCTGTACTGCATTCCGGTGAAAGCTGTGGTTGTGAACTTGAAACAGATTGGTTTGAACTGCTTGGCCGCGCAGGCACTAGCAAAAGCCGTAGTTGTGCGATTGCCGCTTCAGAATTGATTAAGAGATCTTGATATGTCTTCCGTAAAAACCATGAATAATCCGATTTTTTCAGAGCAACTGGCAGAGCAAGAAATCGCGAAGTTGCGTGAGCGTTTACCTGATTTGCTGGCACATCCCCATACTTCTGAGCAGGTACTTGATTGCGCGCAATGCTTTGCCGAATATCTTGCCAATTTAGGTGAACATCCACTATTTAATACCCCAATCAGGGAAGCGCTTATCGCTTTTTGCCAACGTGAAGCGCTGGAAGCCAAGCTGGAGCGGGAGCTTGGGCAAAACGCTTTTTCACTGCGTCGATTCGATTACAACCAGAACCGATATGAAACCTGGAAGCCATTAGGTGTGGTTGTCCACATTACGCCTTCCAATGCTGAACTTCTGCCTTTTATGGCCGTGATAGAGAGCTTGCTGGTGGGGAATATTAACTGGTTACGCCCAAGCAGTAACGACAACGGATTTAGTGCACAACTACTGGCAGAATTTTTAGCTCACGATATTTCAGGTGATTTAGCTGCTCGAATAGCCGTCTTACCATTGCCCGTGACGCAATTGTCCGAGCTGTTCAGTCAGGCTGATGCCGTTTCTGCCTGGGGCAGCGATTCTTCCCTGACATCCATTCGTACTCAACTTCCCGCAGGTTGCCGCTGGATAGATTGGGGGCACCGTATCAGTATTGCCTGGTTAAGCCCTGACGCCGCCGATGATACCCAATTGGATGCATTGGCGGATGATATCTGTCGTTATGACCAACAAGCTTGTTCCAGCCCACAATGTTTGCTGGTCGATAGTGATGATCCTGAAGTTTTACAACATATCGGACAACGCATGGCGGCGGCTCTGCAACGCCGTGCCGGATTGCATCCAGCCCTGAAACCGGATATTCAGGAAGCTGCTGAAATTACGACGCAAACGGCTTTCCAACAGCTCGATTTTGCATTTACACAGGTTCGCGGTGAAATATGGCAAGCCGACGGCTGGCGAGTGATATGGCGACACGAAAAAGAATTAGCGGCGTCTCCTTTGTTCCGCACATTGCAGATACGCCCTGCACCACGTCAGCATCTGTGCGCTATTTTGCTGCCCTGGCGTAACTATCTACAAAGCTGTGCTTTGATTACCCGTCAAGAGCATATCACCGAAATGAGTCATACCCTGTTTGCTGCGGGCGTCAGCCGAATCACACCGGCGGGACAGATGCATGATGGCTATAGTGGTGAGCCACACGATGGCGTCTACGCACTATCGCGCCTTACCAAACGAGTATCTGTCAGCCTTGCGCCTGATTTAATGGCAGGTTGCGCCCATCTTGATGTACCGCCATCGTGTCCACGCGGATTAGAAAATCTGCCTGTCATGAATAAGGCAGATTTTCAGGCATTGGTTCCTAACGATAAGGCACGCCTGTTTTTCCGCAGTGGTGGCAGCAGTGGTACACCTAAACTGGCTGCTTATAGCTACCATGATTACCACCGGCAGATGCAGGCCGCAGCCGATGGCGTATTTGCCTCAGGGCTTGAACCTGCAACCGATCGCGTCATGAACCTGCTGTATGGCGGGAAGTTGTACGGTGGCATGATGAGCTTCTTCACCATTTTGGATAAATTGGGCGTGACACAATATCCAATGGGTGGCCCTACTGATAATGATTTTAGTGAAATCGCTGATTTTATCGTACATCAACGCATCAATACGCTGGTGGGTATGCCAAGCACGATACATCGGTTATTTCTAAATGAAGAAACCAAACTACGCCAATATGGTGGTATTTGTAAGCTATTTCTGGGGGGCGAACACCTCAATATAAATCAACGAAACTTCCTGACCAGCTTTGGCGTTACCCTGATACGTTCAACAATTTACGGTTCAGTCGATGCTGGGCCAATGGGTCATGCGTGCGCAGCCAGCGAGGACGGTGTTTTCCATTTAATGGCTGATACTCAATGGCTGGAAATTCTCAATATAGAAAATGATCAACCCGTAGCAGAAGGTGAAACAGGTCGTCTGGTATTCACTTCCCGCCACCGCGAAGCACAACCCGTCCAACGCTATGATTTAGGGGATCTCGGCTGCTGGATTAATCAACCCTGTTCTTGTGGCCTGACTTCACCGCGTTTCCGACTTAAGAAGCGCCATGGTTCCCTGTTACGTGTAAGCAGTATTTTTTTCAATCTTGCTGATCTGTCTGAACAATTGGCATTACCCGTGCAATGGATAATCGACCATAACCATGATGGTATCGATAACATTCAGCTATGGGTTGATCATGCCGATCCCCACACTGTGCGCCAAAATTTATTGAAAGATCCCAAAATTGCCGAAATTGTTGCAGGAAACCTGCTGAATTTAGACGTCATTTCCACTTCAAGTGCAAAATTTCACCGCAATGAACATAGTGGGAAAACACCATTATTCATCGACTTGCGTAAATATTAATTGAGTGAAATTAAGATGATGACCAAAACGACATTGACTGATTTGCTCCATCATGCGCGCGAGCATTCTGCTTATTACCGAGAACGCTATCAGTCCATTCCCGATAATTGGGTTTTGGAAGATTTACCTCTTGTAGAACCTAACCATTATTGGGCCCATTCAAACGACTTACCAACTTGGCCTGTGCTGACTGCACCGCTGGAAGGCGGTCATGTGTTTAAAACAGGTGGCTCAACCAGCGATGGGAGGTTGTCAGTTTTCAGTCAGCAGGAATGGAAAGCATTTATTCATTCCTTTGGCCAAGGCATTGCCCGCCAATTAAAAGCCGGAGATCGGGTGGCTAATCTGTTTTTTGCTGGCGATCTTTATACCAGCTTTATATTCATCCACGGCGCATTATCGAATGCACCCATCCCGATATTGGAATTTCCTTTCACCTGTAAGGTTGAAGATGAATTGCTGATTAACAATATTCGTCTTCACAACATTAATGTACTGGCAGGTGTTCCCGTGCAGTTAATCCGCCTGGCTCACTATTTGAAAGAGATGGGACAAACATTACCGATGGTGGAAACCATTCTCTATGGTGGAGAAAGTTTGTTTGATTCACAGGTCGCGATCATACGACAAGTTTTTCCTCACGCCCGTTTAGGTTCAATCGGTTGCGCCAGTGTCGATGCAGGTTTAATTGGTTTTGCTGATCCTGACTGCAAACAGGGAGAGCATCGCGTATTTTCTGACGAAACGATTATCGAAATCGTCGATGAAATCACTCACCAGCCCATTATGGAGTCAGAAAAACGTGGGTTATTAGTTGTCACTAACCTGCAACGACAACTTATGCCTGTGATCCGCTATCCTACTGGTGATATGGCTTGCTGGTGCGAGCCAGAACAGCCAGGCCGTAAATTTGCCCTGCAAGGACGTGCTAATCAAGGCTATCGTATACGATTTGGTACCCTATCGTTATTCCCTGACGACTTAGCGACACAGTTATCACAACGAACAGAGCTTTTAGCCTGGCAATTGGAGCTAAGCCAGAAAGCGGGGCAAGATCAAATTCGGTTGTTGGTAGCAAGCCTGCAAACTGTAGATATCGACAGAATACGACATCGGGTTATGGCCGCATTCCCGGGCTTAGAAGAGGCTTGCATACACCAAAATATGCTGGAGATCGTGCAAACCAATATTGATAGCATGTATACGCACCCACGATCAGGAAAGTTGCAGCGAGTTGTGGATCTACGTCGTTATAACTAAGGTTGAAATCGATGACTATCTTACCATCCACTATTCAAATCCGCAGCTATCAGCCAGGAGATGATAAAAAGATCAGCCAATTATTCCGTGAGGTTTACGGCGATTCGTATGTCTATCCTGACATTTATCTACCAAGGCTCATCAATGACTACCAGTCCACAGGGCAATGGTACTCTGCCTTAGCATTCCATCAAGGTTTACTTATTGGTCATGCTTCTCTGGTTAAAGATATGGTACAGAAAAATCAGGCAGAACTGGCTCTACTTGCTGTTGTTCCTGATTTTCAAGGTCACGGTGTGGCTAAGTCTCTGGGCAGTTATTTATGCCGCTATGCGAAAGAGCAAGGCTATAATTTATTGACGATGAAACAGGTATGTTCACACCCTAAAAGCCAGTACATCGCCCAAAATTTGGGTTTCTATTCTACGGCACTGATGCTGGATTATGTTGATTCGCCATTTGGACTGCCAGAACCCGAAAGTATTATTCAAGGTATTTTACCGCTTAAATCATTGCCATTACCTAAACTAAACTGGCCCCAGCCCTGGCAAGGCTGGGTCGCCCAGGTCAGTCAATATGTTGGTGAATCATCCCCAAATGCACCATCAGTGTGCCAGCCCCCTATGATCTCTGAACCATTTAGCATTAAAAAATCTGGCCGACGTTTGGAAATTACACTATACGAGGTCCATGCTGACTTTTTATCTGAGGTCATCAATCTCCCCTCTGGCCAGTTAATCTATTTGAAACTGCCAGCATGTGAAGAAGCTCTGGGATTGTGCTCATTGCTAAAAAAAGGCGGATTTCGATTCGCCGGACTTTGCCCAGACACGCATGATGGGTGGTTTTTGTTGTGGCTACGGGGCTACCAAGTAACGCCCTACCAATTTTATGATATGGGTACTCAACATCTCTATCAGATGGAATTGGGGGGTTAATTAACCACACAATTGACATGGCAAAAAGCGTATCTAAAGCAAGATCTCAACTTTGATTAAAAAAACGCTTTACAAATGATATTGAGAACGATTATCATTCTTAGCACTTTCAGTGCACCACCTTCAGGGTCCATGTGAAAGTACGACATTGCTCACATTGCTTCCAGTGTTTACTTTTATAGGCCAACTTTATGTTGGCTTTTTTTTTGCCCTGAATTTGCAAAAAATATCATAGCTCCTGAAGATATCCTTAAATAGCGTCATAACTAGCCCAAACGCCACTTTTTACTCCGATAGGAAAACTTGACCTGTCTCCCAATAATTCAGAAAAATTAAAGAAAAAATAGGTAAATCCGATAAAATATTAATTAACAATAGATATAAGTGGAGTTATAAAAATGAAATATGATCCACGCTTAAGAACATGGGTTGAAGATGATTTTGATTATGAAAATAATTTCAAAAAAAAATGGCACAAGATATATAAAATTCACTGACACGCCAGGCGTTAGACGATATTTGAATTCTACAAGATATCTTATTAATAATAAAAAGATAATGGAAGTTGGGATAGGTTCTGTGGCTATGGAAAGCAATATTGCTTCAGGTGCTAGATTCGGTATTGTATGTTCTGCTGGATATAGAACTGTTGAATTAATGCTTAAGGATGAATATAGCCTAACAGATTTTTTTGTTAATTTAACAATGGATATAACGAAGTTAATTGTAGCAACAACAGCTTCAAAGGTTATTGTTACAGCGGTAACTTCGACATTTTTTGCTACAGCTGCTAGTGCTACTGTTATAGCTCTTGGTGTTTTTGCTATTGGGATTGGTATTGCTTATGGCTTATGGCTTATATTTATTAGATGACGAGTATAAAATCAGTGAAACCATAATTAAAAAACCAAAAGAAAATAATGTAAAAACACCTATAAGCACTTATCATCCAGATCAATTTTTTAACATGTGGGGTAGATATTCTCGTGGTTAATATAAATAGATTTAAAGTTTTTTTTGCAGCAGTAATATTTATGTGCGTTGCTGCTTTTGGTTTAGTATCAATAAACGATTATAGCGGATTTTTAGCTAGAAATGATATTATTACTTTTTCAACAAAAAGCGCTTGGTTTATCTGGACTAGCCCATTATGTATGTATTTTTCTTTATTATTATTCCAGTACCTGATAACTAAAAAACAGGTGCATTTCAATAATAAAATAGGAAGTATATTTGGTTTTATCGCTGTAATAGGATTTATTTTTAATTTCTTTCTTTCTTTTTATGTTGATTTTAAACTAAAAAATGAAAATTATATTACATGTGCTAAAACATCATGGATAGCACCTAATAAATATGTAAAAGATATATCCTTATGCAAATAATCAATAAGCATAGCAGAATGCTATGCTTATTTTATTAATAGGTTCTGTCTTCCCATATACTATAAGCTGATGTGCCGGCTGTTATATGATTCCATGATATAGATTTATAATTTAGTAAAACTCTTTCATGTGGCATAGCATCGAAATTATTTACAGAATGTGGGTATACACAGGAAATGTCAGTGATAGTAGCTTCAGTTATTTTTACTTCATAGAATAATTCTAATTGGCCAGCTTGGCTCGTTCTGTAAAAAACAAAAGTACCATTTAGAGATTCGTTTGAATCTATCGCCATTGCTAATAATGGTGATGATTTATCCACTGGTTTAATGAATTGTATTGGCTGATGGCTGACATTCTGTTGTCGCGTTATTGTATGGTTTAAACTCAATACCTGTATTTGATCTTCGTGTCCATTTTGATACCTGTTTCCTATTGAGTCTGGGGTTGAACACCCCGCAGAAATTAAGCCTTGTTTTTTACCATTTAAAGATAAATAAATCATATCTGACATACAAATACCATCCTAGTTTTTATCATTCAATCTGATAGCTTAAGTTTAAAACTTAACATATAAATAAGAATAAAAACAGACATATAAATATAAAAAAACATCCTTTTAATAGATTTATTATTAATAATTTTTATTAAGTATATATAAAAATTGCGATTTAACTTACGGTTTTTATTTGATTATCAACGGTGCAATGCTGCCTACAAGCGATTATCACGGATTTAAGGAGTGAACAAAAATTACAACACAATAGCCTGTACTTACCATCTTGTTGAACAACTCAAAACACAATGTAATTCTCCAATAGGAAAACTTGACCTAGTTCACAATAATTAATAAAAATCAAAGAAAAAACAATTAAGTACGATAAGATATTAAATTTAAATAAAAAGGAGTTATTAAATGAAATATGATCCTCGCTTAAGAACATGGGTTGAAGATGATTTTGACTATGAAGCAAACTTTAAAAAACAAATGGATTACATTAATTATAAAGATCTTGAAAAGCAACTGAATGAAAACGTAGATTATCATGCCTTATTAGATCAGGATGAAGCTATCATTTTTTTGAAAACATTAGGAAGCAATCTTGAATCATTACGAGATGATATCTATTCAATAACTGATCCATTGTCAAATTTTTCTGGAAACATAAAAGATGCACCTGGAGTTTTTAAAGTAGCAAAACATTTCAAGCCTATAAATGTTGGAATAACAACGCATATAATAAATGAATTAAAAGGAAAAGGTGTAAAAGCCATAGAGTATTTAGGAAAAAATGGCATAAGATATATAAAACTAACTGACTCCCCAGATGTAAGACGATATTTAAATTCCACAAGATATCTTATAAATGATAAAAAAATAATGGAGGTTGGAGTCGGTTCTGTCGCTATGGAAAGTAGTATTGTTTCTGGCGCTAGGTTCGGTATTGTATTTTCTGCTGGATATAGAGCTGTTGAATTAATGATCAAGGATGAATATAGCCTAACAGATTTTTTCGTTAACTTATCAGTAGACATAGCAAAGTTAGTTGTAGCAACAGCGATAGCTAAGGTAACTGTTTCAGTGGCAACTTCAGCCATGTTTACCACGGCTCTTAGTGCCACTGCTATAGCTTTCAGTGTTTTTCTAGTTGGGGTAAGTGTTGCTTATGGTTTATATTACTTAGATAGCAAATATAAAATCAGTGAAACCATAATTAAAAATTTAAAAGAATATAAGATAAAACCACCTACACCTTATCATCCAGATCAATTTTTTAACGTGTGGGGCAGGTATTCCCGTGGCTAATGAAAATATTCCGTCCAGAGTAAAAATATTCATTTTATCACTGGTTCTTATGAGTATTTCTATATTTGGGGGATTAGCATCAATAGTTGACTATAGCAGCTTTTTAACCAGAAGTGATATTGTTACATTTTCGACAAAAAGCGCTTGGTTTATTTGGTGCAGCCCATTCTCTATGTATTTTTCTCTATTATCATTCAAGTATCTTTTAACCAAAAAACAGGTTACATTCAATAATAAAATAGGAGGTTCTTTTATTCTTATAGGTGTAATTGGTTTCGTTTTTAGTTTATTTTTTTCGTTTTATGTTGATTTTAAACTAAAAAATGAAAATTACACCACATGTGATAAATCATCATGGATGGCCCCTAATAAATATGTAAAAGATATATCCCTATGTAAATAGTCAATAAGCGTAGCGATATGCTATGCTTATTTTTATTCAAATATTTTGACATTTAAGATTAAATTTCCCGTCTTTTCTATTTCATTCCTTCAACTAGACTACCAAAAAAACTTTGAAGGGTTTTGCAATGATCTACTTACGCCAAGCTTTAGAACGGGGTCATGCCAATCATGGCTGGCTGGACAGTTGGCATACTTTTTCCTTCGCCAGCTATTATGATGCGAATTTCATGGGATTTTCTGCACTCAGGGTCATTAACGAAGATGTGATTGACGCTGGTCAGGGATTCGGTATGCATCCTCACAAGGATATGGAAATATTGACCTATGTGCTGTCTGGAACGGTGGAGCATCAAGACAGTATGGGGAACAAAGGAAGCGTGTCTGCGGGAGAATTCCAAATTATGAGTGCAGGAACAGGCATCCGTCACTCAGAATATAACCCACAGCATGATAGCCAACTGCATCTTTACCAGATCTGGATCATACCAGAAAAAACAGGACTCACTCCTCGTTATGAGCAACACCGTTTTGATACAACCGAAGACCGTCAATTAATTCTCTCTCCTGATGCCCGTTCGGGGTCCCTAAAAGTTTTTCAGGATGTGACATTATGGCGTTGGACATTAAAAAACGGCGAAGATGGTGAATATGACATGGAAAAAACACGAAACATCTGGATCCAGGTCGTTCGTGGTGAAGTGATAATCAATGGAGTGCGGGCTACCACCAGCGATGGTGTCGCTATTTGGGATGAATCCCATCTTCAGCTAACGGCAAATCAAGAAAGTGAGATATTGCTGTTTGACTTGCCCCCCAACTGATGTTCAGTCTCGAAAAAGAACTCTACTCAACCGAATAGAGTTCTTTCATCGAAAACTTAAAATTACATTACAGTTTAGGGCCTGCTTTCACCAATGCAGCACCCGCAGCGGTATCAGTATACTTATCAAAATTATCGATAAAGCGCTGGGCCAAATCTTTTGCCTTCACATCCCATTCGGATTTATCGCCATAGGTATTGCGTGGATCCAAAATGTGGGTATCTACCCCTGGCAATGTCGTTGGTACGGCCAAATCAAAAATCGGCAGTTGAATGGTATCCGCATCTTCAATGTCACCACTGAGAATCGCATCAATAATCGCGCGGGTATCTTTAATGGAGATGCGTTTGCCCGTGCCATTCCAGCCAGTGTTAACTAAATACGCTTTCGCACCTGATGACTGCATACGCTTAACCAGAACTTCCGCATATTGCGTCGGATGCAGTGACAGAAATGCCGCCCCAAAGCAAGCAGAGAAAGTAGGAGTAGGCTCTGTCACACCGCGCTCAGTGCCCGCCAGTTTTGCCGTGAAACCAGACAGGAAATGATATTGGGTTTGTTCTGGAGTCAAGCGGGAAACCGGAGGCAGTACACCGAAAGCATCTGCGGTCAGGAAAATAACCTTAGTTGCGTGCCCTGCTTTTGAGATCGGTTTAACGATATTTTCAATATGGTAAATCGGGTAAGAAACACGGGTATTTTCTGTTTTGGAACCATCGTTGAAATCCACCGTACCATCCGCCAGTACAGTGACGTTTTCCAACAGGGCATCACGACGAATGGCGTGATAGATATCCGGCTCAGCCTCTTTGGACAAATTGATAGTTTTTGCGTAGCAACCACCTTCAAAGTTAAACACGCCGTCATCGTCCCAGCCATGTTCATCATCACCGATTAACTGACGTTTCGGATCAGTGGAAAGCGTGGTTTTCCCTGTCCCAGAAAGACCAAAGAAAATAGCAACATCCCCCGCTTCACCCACGTTGGCGGAACAGTGCATAGAGGCAATACCTTTTAGTGGTAACAGGTAGTTCATCATTGAGAACATCCCTTTTTTCATTTCACCACCGTACCAGGTACCACCAATTAACTGCATACGCTCTGTCAGGTTAAAAGCAACAAAATTTTCAGAATTCAGCCCCTGTTCTTTCCATTGTGGGTTGGTGCATTTAGCGCCGTTCATCACAATAAAATCAGGTGTGAAGCCAACTAATTCTTCGTCTGACGGGCGGACAAACATATTTTTTACAAAATGTGCCTGCCACGCCACTTCAGTGATAAAACGTACTTTCAGACGCGTATCCGCATTGGCTCCGCAAAAAGCATCAACCACAAACAAACGTTTGCCTGACAGCTGCTGAGTAACCAAACCTTTTAGATGAGACCAGGTTTCCTGACTGAGCGGTTTATTATCGTTCTTTCCTTTGCCCTGATCAGCCCACCATACGGTGTCGCGGGTCACTTCATCGCGGACAATATATTTATCTTTCGGTGAACGCCCCGTGAAAATACCTGTATCTACCGCGACAGCACCGAGGTTAGTCAATGTACCACGCTCATACCCTTGTAACGTGGGTTGAGTTTCTTCAGAGAATAACAGTTCATAACTTGGGTTATAGACAATCTCACTAACACCATGAATACCATAAACCGCAAGTTCCTGCTCAGTAATGCCTGTAACGCTCATTTGTTGCTCCTGGTCGGTTATACTTTATCTCTGTGGGGGATAATAAATAATTATGACTAATTAACAGCGATTGTTATCAAAAAATTGAAATCACATTATTTTTTTTAAGTTTATATGAGACACAGGACACGGAATGACAAAGTCATTCGTAATAAAAAGGGTGTATATACCAATCGCCTTTCAAGATGCATCTTATATCTCCCCGCTACGCGCTGAGGAATCCCCAGAAAATAGACAAGCATAGCGTTGTGTGATCTACTGATTGTTCCACCAAGTCAATAGGGTCACTGCTATGCCTGCACG
>NZ_JADEUF010000113.1 GCF_015163655.1 Xenorhabdus griffiniae
CGGATCGAGCGGGACATAGGCTCCGCCAGCCTTAAGGATAGCCAGTAAGCCGACCACCATATCCAGACTGCGCTCGACACAAATCGCCACGCGCTTGTCTGGACGGACGCCTAGCGCAATCAAATAATGGGCCAACTGATTAGCACGACGGTTCAGTTCGCCATAACTCATCGTTTGTTCTTCAAATACCACGGCGGGCGCATTGGGTTGTTGCGCGGCCAGTGCTTCAAACGGGGAATGGATTAAGGTCTCTGGCGGGAAATCCATCTGTGTGGCATTGAAATCTGCCAGCAATTGTTGTTCTTCTGGCGGTAATAGAGGTAAGCGTCGGATCGGGGTTTGCGGAGACGTCAGTGCGGCTTCAATTAACACCATAAGACGGGAGTGGAGTGCTGTCACTTCAGCACGACTCAGATAATTGGGAGAAAAATTAAACTCAAGTGTGACCGGTTTCTGTGCATCTGCACTGTTAGCAAATGCATATTGGTGGACTGCGATAACAAGCGGGAACGGTGCACCACGTTGTATTTGGCTGTATTTGAGTGTGGCATCGGGTATATCGGTATTCACATCTATCCACTCAAATGACAGCAGGATATCGAATAACTGGGTACGTCCGGTCTGCTGTTGGATTTGTATAAGCCGATTGATTTCTGCGACTGGCAAACGCTGACGTTTGTAGCAACGACGCAATTCCGTTGCAGTTTTGTCCATCACATCAAGAAAAGTATCATGGGGCGAAACCGTGATACCGACCGGGATCACCGACGAAAACATGCCTACCGTGCGTTTTTGTTTGTTGTTCTTACGGTTATGTACGGGAATACCAATAACAATATCTTCATCTTCGGGATGGTTTGTCAGCGAGTAAGCCGTGCGTGAAAAATAGCAGGCCAGCGCGGCATACATAAAATGCAGGACAGATAATCCGTGTGCAGCGACAGTTTCTTCGATTCGCTGGAAGAGCGTTTTATCCAGTGGACAAATTAGCGGTTCGGCATGTTCGTTATCTGTTGTTTTCTCTAAATTTGAAGGTTGAATTAAAGCAGGCGGTAAGTTTTTATAACGCTCTGACCAGAATTGCTGGTCTTGTCGATAGCGCGGTGAGTTTAAATAGGCATGATCTTCATTAATAAAGTCAAGATAAGAGGGTGCCGTTTCAGTAAATTCTTCTTCCCTGCTTAACCTGGTATACGTGTTGGCTATTTCTTCGGGAATAAGCCCTAACGTGTTCCCATCCCCGATAAGATGGTGACAGCAGAAATGCCAGTACCAACGATGATCACTCACCCGTAACAGGGCAAAACGCCATAGTTCACTGTACAAATCAAACGGCCGCATGAAGGCAGTACGGATATATTGCTTAGCCTGCTCTTCGGCGTTGTCATGATCTGAGAAATCGTGGATTGTCACGGATCCAGGCAAGGTATCAGTAAGCACTTGCAGCGGTAATTCCTGCGTTTTAATGAGTCGTAAACGCAATGCATCATGACGATAAACAACGGTTTCAACAGCGCGTGCTAACAGCGCGTCATCCAACTTTCCTTCAACCAGAATCACTGAACCTAAGTTATAGCAGGTGCTATGAGGACGGAAGAGCTGGTCGAGCCAGACAACTTGCTGGGGAGAACTGAGTGGGAATTTGTAAGAGGGAGATGCAGAAGCATTCTCTAATGAAAGTTGGTTCTCGTTGTTAATATTATTGCATGACATAGGCATTGCTTAACTCCTGCTCGCAAGACTGGTTAGCTTGGTTGATGAATTAAAAATGATTTGTGTGGCATTACTCCACACTGGAGATGAAGAACTAACTCTTTATGAGCAGGTACTTTATTTTTTAAATTTCAGTTATAAAAGGGACTTGGACCATCTATTTTTGATAGGAGTTTTTAAAAATTCTGATGGTGTGCTTATGTGGAGCGTTTTTTGACGGGGCTTAACAGAGCACTCATGGTACTCTGGAAGGCTATCATATACTGGCTCTTAAGAATCAATTTCTTAAAAACCCTTATATAATGTTTTGTTCTTACATAATCTATGACGGGCATTTCTGATATATACCAATCGTCTTTCAAGATGCGTCTTACTATCTCCGCGTAGCGGGGAGATATAAACAGTCACATTGATTTGCAAGCTGCAACTTGAAGTTGGATTGGCATAAATATCTCTTCGTTAGAAGGAGGATTAACTAGCACGGAAACACTGTAGGAGCTGAAGATTTTAGAAGTTCAGGAAATTAGGATTAAGCTTTCAACGGATAGAACGCTTAAGTTTTATTGATAATGAAGCCAAAGAGGGATGTTTCAGAAACCGGCCCGGCTTTATCCATACCGGCAACTGAAAATATTCTGACATCCCGTCACTCTGCTAACTCAAGCCAGAGGCCGTCTTCGTTATCGCAGAGGAAGGGATTCAGGGAAGATTTTACGCTGTAGGCACAACGTTTACTGCTGCTGGGCCTTTGGCACCGTTCTCGATGGAGAACTCGACCTTCTGGCCTTCGAACAGAGTGCGGTAGTCGTTACTTTGAATAGCGGAGAAGTGTACGAACACGTCTTTGCTGCCATCGGCAGGGGAGATAAAACCAAAACCTTTATCCGCATTAAACCATTTTACTAAACCAGTCATTTTATTAGACATGTGATATTTCCTTTGATTGAGCCTTGTTAGGTGAATATGGCTTGTTTTACAGAAACTACTTAGCGCTTAATGGAGAAACTCAAAAAGAAGGGATATCTGGGATAACGCCTGAGGATGAGAACTGCTTTAATAAACTGCTTTGTATGAGGTCTGTCTTTCAAACCGACCTGACTATTAACGCATGATTCCGAATATTAAGCAAGTTATATTTTTGCTACCTGATCACTAAAATTGCGGGGAAGTGGGATACGATACTGTTGAAAATCACCGCCTACAGGCGGTGATTAGAGCTTATAACAATTCAAATGCTCGCTTAATTATCTCATCGGAATAAGGCTGTTGGCCGTTTTCCATTTGAATGATAGCCTTAACCAGTCGGTTCATTGTGGCGACGTTTTCTACATCTACCACCGCACTGCTGGCTATGCCAACTGATTTACATACATAAGCGATATAACTCTCGGTATTATTTTCATTCGGTGGCGCCCAGCGGGAAATAAACTGGCGAATAGTATTGTCCCCGTATCTGCGTTCGTAGTTACGCAGGATTTTTAGCATTGCCCGTATGCCATATTCTGGCGCCACAAATTGGCAAAATGATTTGTCTGTCTGAATATCACGTAAACCTTGCCATTTGTCTCCATGACGGATGTTGCCGGGGTTATGGTTACGAATCCCTCTTGTCATTGTAATCTCCTAAACGTTTATTGATGGCACGAATGGCAAACTCTCGTATTTTCTCTACGCCAATAAAACCAACGGCACCGCCGAGGGCTGGTGAAATACTGTTTGGAATACCAAATAGTTCCAGTCCACTGGAAAATCCCCACGACAGCGCTCCACACAGGAGCGGTTCGACCCAGCGATTTTTCCGCTCCACACCGTCATAAATAAGCCGGCCGTAACAGATCATGACGGCCAAAATAGAACCAGAAATTTGCGGCCAAGCGTTTCTTAGACCGTCTAACAAATCGGCCCATAAATCAGGATGTTCTTTCATTATTGTTCCCATAATTTAGTGATGGGCACCATTAGCACTGCTTAATGATGTCCCGTACCTTTCCATAGTAACGTTGGTAAAGAAAATCCACATGGTTACGCTATTGTGCTCTGGCTCTTACTAAACCCATAAACGCCAAATCTTAGAGACAAAAAACAAAGAAATTGCACAAATGCAAATAGACACTATATTAAGTAATGTGATTTTTAATATAAAAACTATATATTAACAAATAATTAACTTGTAAAATTATATTGTTGGTAGTTTTTCCTGTGGCTTATTTAGCATCGTTAAATTTTCCTGATCGTATCAATTATTCGATGATCATTGCCAAGTAATTCTGAATTTATCCTGTCAGTTCAAGTAGAGATAGAGTAAGGAATAATGTCATGAAAGTATTGATAGCAGAAAATGAAGTGGGTACACGATATCATAGTCACTATGTGGAAAATGCCGTGCACAGGTTGGCTGATAAATTAATTGAAAAAGACATTGATGTTGTTATTGCTGAGTCTTTTGATGATAGCTATACAATAATTGCAGCCAATGAACCGTTCGATTGTTTAATGATAAGTTGTGCGCTCATAGATGATGATTTATATCTGCAAATACAGAAACTACTCAATAAATTATTTGAGCGACAGGAAAATGTTCCGGTCTTTTTGTTAAGTGATCGGGAAAAAGCGGTATTTTTGCTAAATCATGAATTACTGGAACAGTTAACTGAATTTGCCTGGATATTGGAAGATTCTGCGGATTTTATTGCGGGCCGTGCCATTGCCGCCATGCAGCGTTATCGCCAACAATTATTTCCGCCTTTAATGTCAGCGTTAATGAAATATAGCCAAACTTATGAATATTCCTGGGCGGCACCTGGACATCAAGGGGGCGTCGGCTTTAATAAAACACCGGTTGGCCGCTTTTATCATGACTATTATGGGGAAAATCTTTTCCGTACCGATATGGGAATTGAACGCGCCTCGTTGGGTTCGTTATTAGATCATTCTGGTGCATTTGGTGAAAGTGAAAGAAACGCAGCCAGAGTATTTGGCGCAGATCATTCTTATTCTATCGTGGTGGGAACGTCAGGCTCTAACCGCACGATTATGCAGGCTTGTATGACTGAAGATGATGTGGTCATCATCGATCGGAATTGCCATAAATCCATTGAGCAGGGGCTGATATTGACCGGCGCTAAACCGGTTTATATGCTGCCGAGCCGTAACCGCTATGGCATCATCGGGCCTATTTATCCACAAGAAATGCAGGCCAAAACATTACAGAAAAAACTGAAACAAAATCCACTGACTCAGGATATAGCGAGCCAGAAACCCGTTTATAGCGTAGTGACAAACTGTACCTATGATGGTGTCTGTTATAACGCCAAACATGTACAGGCGTTATTGGATAAAAGCGTTGATAGAATCCATTTTGATGAAGCATGGTATGGTTATGCGCGGTTTAACCCGATTTATCATGATCATTTTGCCATGCGCGGCGATCCGAAAAACCACTCAGGGCCGACAGTCTTTGCTACCCATTCATCTCACAAGTTGTTGAATGCGCTCTCTCAGGCCTCTTTTATCCATGTACGGGACGGACGCAATCCGGTGGATTTTTCAAGGTTTAATCAAGCCTACATGATGCATGCAACCACCTCTCCTCTGTATGCGATTTGCGCTTCAAACGACATTGCGGTTGCAATGATGGATGGCAATAGCGGTTACTCATTGACTCAGGAAGTCATTGAGGAAGCCGTTGATTTTCGTCAGGCATTAGCGCGTTTGAATCGAGATTTCAACAAGAAGGGGGACTGGTTCTTTAAGCCCTGGAATCAGGAAAAAGTGACAGATCCTGCCACTGGTAAGAAAATGGCTTTTGAGGATGCACCCAAGGAATTGCTGGCGAAAGAACAAAGTTGCTGGGTAATGCGTCCGGGGGACAGTTGGCACGGATTTGAAGATTTACCGGATAACTGGAGCATGCTTGATCCGATTAAAGTCAGCATATTGGCTCCAGGTATGGGAGAAAACGGTAAGTTGAAAAAACAGGGCGTGCCAGCCGCATTGGTTACCGCATGGTTAAGCCAGCACGGTATCGTACCAACCCGTACTACGGATTTCCAAATTATGTTCCTGTTTTCAATGGGGATCACTAAAGGAAAATGGGGAACATTGCTCAACACCTTACTCTCTTTCAAACACCACTATGATGCCAATACACCTTTAAGTAAGGTTTTGCCAGATTTGGTAGATCAGTACCCAGAAGTGTATGAGCAATTAGGATTGAAAGAGTTAGGCGATAAAATGTTCGATTATTTGCGGCAGAATAATCCGGGTGAAAAACTGAATCGGGCATATGCGGGCTTACCTAAAATGGAAATGACGCCGCGAGCTGCTTACCAGGCCATCGTGACCAATAATGTGGAAATGGTGGCATTGGATGATTTACCCCATCGCATTGCGGCGAACTCTATCATCCCATATCCACCGGGCATTCCCATGCTGCTTTCAGGCGAAAACTTTGGTGATAAAACCAGTCCCCAAATTGGATATTTACACGCATTACAAAAGTGGGATCACGAATTTCCGGGTTTTGAGCATGAAACAGAAGGCACAGAGATTATCAACGGCATTTATCACGTCATGTGTATAAAAAAGTGAAAACGGGAAGATAAATTATGGCTATTGTTTCAGAGGCAAATGTTTCAGAGGCAAAAAAAGTCGGATTGATCCCCGTTACTCTGATGGTTGCGGGTAACATTATGGGATCGGGCGTTTTTCTTTTGCCTGCCAGCCTGGCATCAACAGGCGGTATTGCGATCCTTGGTTGGCTGGTGACTATCATTGGTGCTGTGGGGTTATCAATCGTTTATGCGAAAATCTCCTCACTGGATGATAGCCCGGGGGGATCTTATGCTTATGCACGACGGGCTTTTGGCCCTTTTTTAGGCTATCAGACCAATATCTTATATTGGCTGGCGTGTTGGATCGGCAATATCGCTATGGTTGTGATTGGCGTTGGTTACCTGAGCTATTTTTTCCCTATCCTGAAAGATCCCATTATTTTAACCATCACTTGTACAGTCATACTGTGGATATTTGTCATTTTGAACATTATCGGGCCGCATGTTATTACCCGAGTGCAAGCGGTAGCGACGACCTTAGCATTGATTCCGATTGTCGCAACCGCTGTATTGGGTTGGTTCTGGTTCAACGGCAAGACCTATATGGATGCGTGGAACGTCAGTGGCTTGAATACCTTTGGCGCGATTCAGAGTATCTTAAACGTTACATTATGGTCTTTTATTGGCGTTGAGAGTGCTTCTGTTGCGGCTGGTGTGGTTAAAAATCCCAAGCGTAACGTGCCGATTGCGACTATCGGTGGTGTGCTGATTGCGGCTGTCTGTTATGTGCTGTCCAGCAGCGTGATTATGGGCATGATCCCCAACGCGGCATTGAAAATCTCATCTTCACCTTTTGGTGATGCTGCCCGATTGGCGTTGGGAGATACCGCGGGAGCCGTAGTTGCCTTTTGTGCAGCGGCAGGCTGTTTGGGATCATTGGGTGGCTGGACATTGCTTGCAGGGCAAACAGCCAAAGCTGCCGCAGATGATGGATTATTTCCTTCAATCTTTGCCAAAGTGAACAAAGCAGGAACGCCAGTTGCGGGTTTGTTGATATTGGGTGTTTTAATGACGATTTTCCAGCTCAGCAGTATTTCGCCAAATGCAGCGAGAGAATTTGGGTTGGTTTCTTCCGTCTCCGTGATTTTTACCTTGATCCCTTACCTGTATACCTGTGCAGCTTTGCTGTTAATTGGTCATGGTCATCTTGGGCAAGAAAAAACGCGATATATCATTATTACGTTTATTGCCTTTATTTATTGCATCTGGGCAGTTTTGGGAACCGGAGCAAAAGAAGTGGTATGGACGCTAGTTGTCATGATGGTCATAACAGCAATGTATACCTTTAACTACAACACGAAACATCCTGTTCCTTTTCCGTTAGATAAAAAAGATTAACTTCGATTTTGGGTGTCACATATTTTGGTGCTGTTATTTCAGCACCTTTTTTTATGTCTGTTTTTTAGTGGAGAACTTCTGATTACGATAGGTTTAGCGCATGGCCTGTACATTTTGTTATGTGATATATACCAATCTAACTTCAAGATGCGTTGAATCTCCCCGCGAAGCGGGGAGATATCAGATTTCATATCGTGTTGTAAATTGCAGCTTGAAGTTTAATGCGTATATGTCACTACATACCACGTGTTCGAACGATAAAACACCAAAAAATCATTCTTATTGAACGAAGGATTTCAGTGGAAATTTTGAACATAGATAAATTTTTTTGATAATATTTCGATAGATAAATAACCGAAGCTCCAAAAGCAAGATCAGAAATGCACTATATTTAAAAACGCTGGATCGAGGGCATGTCATGACCATGTAATGGAGTTTGTTTAATAAAAGGGAAAATCTTGAAAAACTTTGAACAACTTTTCCAACATGAAATCGAATATATTCGCGCATTGCAGCGTTTAGCGCGTCAAGAAAAACCCCATCTGTCCGATATTCTCAGAGAACACGATCCTGATGTCGGAAGTTTTACCTGTAACTGAAGTTATTGCACAGCCTGCCTGTGCTGAACTGGCACAACAGGATGTCAGTTTAGTTATTAAACCTGCCAAGGCGTAATCATAATAGAAAATACTACATTAATAATGGATAAAAAACCTGTGGTAAGCTGGAAAACATGGCTGAATGAACCGAACAAAGCACCGTTATTCTTTATCCTTAACTCATTGGCAAGACCAAACCCAATAGAACTTTTTTACCGTAATGACTGGGTTGAACAGGCTTTTCCGCTGTACAGCGATACTTCAATGCACAATCTGTTGAAACGTAACCGCTCAATTAACCCCACCTATCTGACGAATTAAGATTTTGTCATAGTGTGTTTTCTTTTTATTCAGGAGACACCTCATGACACTCACTGAAAAACAGCAACACTGGATAACCGTCATCGATGCCCAGAAACAGAGCGGGCTGACGGTAACCGCATTTTGCCAGCATCATGAAATTAATCTGGCCACGTTTTATTATTGGGCAAAAAAACGTCGGCAACAGCACGTGCCTCAACGTCTGCATCCTATTGTACTTGATGAGCATTCAGATGCTGGTCATACCGTCACGCTTTGCCTGCCCAACGGACTTCGGGCGGAGTTGCCTGCCGGGTTATCTTCCGAGCAGATCCGTCACTGGGTTGAGGCCCTGCAATGATCCCAGCGGGCAACATTTATCTGGTTTCCGGTCAGACCGACATGCGAAAATCCATCGACGGACTGGCGAGTGTGGTGGAGGCACTGGGGCTGGATCCGCTCAGTGAAGCCGGGTTTATTTTTTGTAACCGCCATCGCGACAAACTCAAGATCCTGTTCTGGGACACCAACGGTTTCTGGCTCTACTACCGGCGGCTGGAAAAAGGCCGCTTTCAGTGGCCCGCGCCCGTGGCGGACGGCACCGTACACATTACGCGCCCGCAACTGAACTGGCTGTTGTCGGGGCTGGCATTAACCCATCCCCGTGCCCATCAGCCTCTGCGGGAAGTCAAAGTGTGATCGGTGACACTGATCCCGGATTTGGACTTGCATGATCCGGTGGCGCTGTCACACTCAGGTTTTTCCCTGAGAGCCTGAATGATGACTGACCTCCCCGATGATATTGACCAACTGAAAGCCCTTATCGGCCAGCTTCAGGCCGAAATTCAGGAAAAAGATCATCATATTCAGCACCTGCTCGAACAGCTCAATCTCAGCAAGTCTAAACGCTTTGGCAAACAGAGCGAAAAGGCCGATAAAGGCACATTTAACGAGGCGGAACAGCAGGTAAGCCTGCCGAAATCCGCCCCGGCGCACCACAAAAAAGGGCGTCAGCCGCTGCCGGCAGGATTAGCGCGGGAAGTGCAGCATCATACCCTGAATGCGCCGCACTGCGATTGTTGTGGCGAACCGCTGCATGCCTGCGGCACGGAAACGTCAGAAACCCTGAAAATCGTGCCGCAGAAAGTTAGCGTCATTCGTCACGAACGCACCAAATACACCTGCCGGCAGTGTGAAAAAACCGAAACCCACAGCAGGATTATCACCGCCCCGACGCCGCCCAGCCTGTTACCCCGGACGATAGCCAGCCCGGAAACGCAGGCGGCGATTGTCACCGCGAAATATGTCGATGCGCTGCCGCTATACCGGCAGACCGATATTTTGGCACGCTCCGGCATTGACATCAGCCGCAGTACGCTGGCGAACTGGTGTGTGCAGCTCGGCCGCAAGGTGCATGTGCTGGTCGAACGGATGCGGACTCATCTACTTGATGAACCGCTGATTTGTGCGGACGAAACCCCGGTACAGGTGCTTCACGAAGTCGATCGCCCGGCACAAAGCAAATCCTATATGTGGGTGTACCGCAGTGGGGAATTTGCCGTGCATCCGGCGGTGATTTTTGACTATCAGCCGAGCCGCAGCGGGCGTTGCGTGGCGGATTTTTTAGGGGATTATGCCGGTTACCTGCTGACGGATGGCTATGCGGCTTACGATACGCTGAAATCGGTCAGGCACGCCGGCTGCATGGCGCATGCCCGTCGCAAATTTACGGATGCCCAGAAAGTGCAGGCCAGTAAAAAAGCCGGACGTGCCGAGCAGGGGCTGACATTTTTTGCCCGGCTGTACGCCATTGAACGGGAGGCCCGGTTACTCAATCCCGATGAACGACAGCGGTTACGGCAGGAAAAAGCGCCCCCGGTACTGAAAGACTTCCACGACTGGCTGACAGAGTCGAGCCGGACGATGTTGCCGAAAAGTGCTATCGGCTCGGCGATCAGCTATACCCTGAACCAGTGGCCGAAACTGTTGGTTTATCTGGAAGACGGGCATATCAGCATAGACAATAATGTCACGGAGCGGGATATCCGTCCGTTCACCACGGGGCGCAAGAATTGGATTTTTTCCACCTCCGCAGACGGCGCCTTTGCCAGTGCGAACTTATACAGCCTGGTGATGACCTGCCGGGCCAATGACATCAATCCGTATTTTTACTTCCGGCATATTTTTAAGGAACTCCCCAAACGCCAATCCGGTGATCCCCTGCATGATCTACTGCCGTGGAATGTGAATATCAGCGATATAATGTGAACTGCACTGTTTAAATGAGCGCTTACGTTCAGACGGCAGGGCGCGAGCATACTTTGATTAATACTCACCCAAAGAAAACTCTTGCCCTATAATCGTCACACCATCCCGCTTTTTTAAGCTTGTTTCTTTGGCTGGGTGCTCCGCAATCGCATTGTTTGACCATATTCAGCACAATACGCCGGAATAACGCCAGATTCTCAATCGCGCCATCCAGAACAATCCGTGAATCATCTTCTTTAAAGACCACATCAAGGATACAGTGCTGGTCTCTGGCTCAGAACGAGTCCCTGTTCAGTATCATAGGCGGTGACCAACTGGACGGCGTTTTTCTTTTCATGACGGTAGGCGTTTCGCAAGACTTTTCCATCAAAAGCAATGACCGGTTTGCCACCCTGTTCACACTGTTGCTTCCAGCAGGGGATCCAGTTCAATAGCGCGCACTATTCGGGCAACCGTATGTCGGCGGGGTATCCCATTGAGAAAGGGGCGATATTTTTTTAGCCACTTCATTTTGGCACGACCATAAGTTTCAATGTCTTGCCAGCCTTCAGCCCCGGCCAGAATGGCACTGACGACAAGGAAAATAACATCAATCAGATCGTATTGACGATTGACCTCAGAACGAGTTTCTTTCACAACGGTTAAATGTTCAATCAGGGTCTGGTTCGGATTCATGGGCAAGGATTAAAAAGAGAAATAAGAATAATTAGATCACGTCATTACTGTTCATTCAATCGGCGTTAAAAAAGTATGCTCGCGCCCTGCCAGATCTGTAAACTTTGTGAAAGCTACAAGTTATTAACCCGGTGTGCTTTTACCAATGCTTAAATTGCAAGCAATGAGTATAAATCATTTAATATCATTGTGTTATAAAATTAATCATAACTTAATTCAGAAAAAGTATATCTATTTGCACACCGTATTAATAACTATTTATGATAGGACTTTTGAGAGTATTTTCTAATGGCTGTTAAAAAGTATACTTTTTGATAGCCAATAAGATTATCAATTTCTGAGAATGAAATTTCTCAGAAATTGATAATTCCCAGCGCATAAATCACATAACAAGAGAGTGACAACGTCATCGATAAAAGAGAAGAGAAGATATTCCGGCACCGACAAGAAAACTGGCTCAGGCTCGCAATTCTTCAGAAAAAACTAAAGAAAGATAGAGGGCTTCGGAGCTTCTCTCAGTTTTAAATGGGTGGAATGATGGTTTGACAGACAGTACGAAACCGAAATTTTTAAGTTATAATGACGACAAGGTTTAATATAGAACAAAAGGATATGACAATGATATTTTTACTACTAAAGCTAATTAAAATTATTTTTTTCTTTCCAATATTCATGATTGTTAGCTATTTTCTAATTTTAGACAGAAACTTTAAAAAAACGCTGGCGTCATCATTATCGGCGGCTATAATTCTATTTCTGATTGATATTTGTTTACCAACATTACTTGTTTATCTGTCAAGATATTAGGATGTTTAATATCTTTATAGTGCTTGGTACTGAACAATAAAGTTAAAACACCAAGCACTATTTAACATCACACATTAAATATCAGACGACACATATAATACCAACCAGAATTTAAATATTTGGTTTTATTTTACTTTCGTAGACATACTTACTTACGGAAAAGTTTGCATTTTCCGTCCATTGCCCTGTTATATCAAATGGAGTTCCATCTGGATTCCATTCACCCGGAAAGAAATTCATTAGATCATATGGGTCTGTAAATTTGTCATAAAGTTTATAGGTTATGATCGCACTTAATTTATATGTTTGTCCATAAGGCACAGCACTTACAACATGTAATCTTCCACTGACTATAGCGCCTCCTATAGCCCATAATGGGTCATTGAAATAAGAGGCTGGAGTTCTGAAATTATACGTATTTTCAAAAAAAATTCTATTTCCATTTTGGATTTGTGAAATAAAACGAGATTGAACGCTAGTGCCATCATTGCTTTCAAATAAACCTTTAAAGGCGTCTGGTCTTTTTATTAACTCCCTAACCCTCTCGTGAACACCTATGTCATGAAGAGTTAGCGCTCGTCCTGAATTCCCCCAATAATGCTTTAATAAGTCAAAAGAACTCATTTCGTTAGAACTCATGCTACTGTAACTTACAATATTTTCTTCTGTTTTCATGAAATTATCTCCAAATAAATATAATGCAGGTTATTTAGAAAAATATATAAATAAATCAAATAAAAATATATCGTTAATTAAATAAGCGACATTGAAGTTACAATAAATGATCATTTGAATCAATAAGAT
>NZ_JADEUF010000114.1 GCF_015163655.1 Xenorhabdus griffiniae
GTAAAACATTAGGCTATTCAAAATCACCGGAAATGCATGACAAAGTCATCGGGACTTTTATCGAAAGAGAATATTATATTTAAGACCAATCAACATTTTGAATACGTGACCGTTACGTGATTTTTTTCACGTATCATAGCGATTGATTTGTATCGGCCTTTATTATCAGGATAAACAGCGTGTTATTGATTAATCTAAATTTTAACAGTTCTTTTTTGTTACATATTGATTATAATTTTAGAAAAGAGCAGGGGACAGACATGCAAAAAATTATAGGGTATGAGCAACTTGATATTTTCTAGGTAATTAATTATTTAGAGGATATTTTTATGTCTGTGAAAAACCAGAGTCGTGATCGTCTTCCTAATGGAAGATTAAAATCTTATCGTCGGGTAGGGAGACGGTTTGCAAGCTGCAAAAGATGGTTTGATAAATCTCCGTCTTGGTATCGCAATCTGATGATGACCAGACCAGAACGGCGGGAAGTGAAACAGCTTCTATCTGAAGTACTAAACGGTAGCGATCCGGATGGAATGGCATTTCCGGTACACAATAAACCTTTTGCATGGTTTTATTGAACGTTGTTAGTTTCGTCTGTCTTTACATCATCTTTACGATGTAAAGAGGTGTCAGGGATGACAAATCGCCGCTTTCAATACAGTAAAATCAAAGAGAATAAATCATCATTTTTTATCGAAAAGGTAATGTAAATGAAAAAGATAATAACTTTCCGTGAAAAACTGGAATTGAAAAAGAGAGAAGAAAATCCTGAGTTTATTAAAGCGTATGAAGAGGCTAAACAAGATTTAGAGCCTTACTTTCGGAGTGTTAGTGATGAGATGAATGCTGTTCTAAAAACTCAATTTCCGAATAAGCCATTTTGAAAGCGTTACTAGGATCGCTGTTCCAACGTCTATATTTTAAACGGCGATTTGTTACCCCTGTTTGGTTTATGCCCTTTAGGGCATGGAAGGCGGCTCCTCGGAGTTGCTGGGGACACCGCCAGTTTATCCGCCGATACAAATGGGGACTCATTGGGGGTTACTGAACCCTCCCTTCACCCTGCTAAGCCTGCCTTTGGCGAACTTTCAACGACGAGGAAGCCGGACGGTCGGAGACAAAAGAAATGTTCGGCTGGCATGAAATAGTTTGTTTTGGTGTGTATACGGAATCATAGGCAGACTTAAAAAGTTGAATAATATTAGAATGTTAGCATAACGTATCTTATACGAGTCTTTTAATTTGTTATTTTGTCTAACATAAAATAACTAAATTCTGCCCATTGGCATTGGTCATTTTTGTCGAGCCAACAGCACCCAATTAGATAATTTCCTGTTCCATCTACATTTTGACTATGGTATGCAACAGTCATTTTTTTATTCTCAGATTTTAAGCTGACCACATCACCAATTTGGTAATGGGAGTAATGATAGCTTTGATGGTGATACCCGTTTTGGCCTGAATTTTGCTCATAAAAGTTTCGATACATAATTAAAGAACTCCATTGAAAATTTTCATAGTTACGATATGGAACTGCTTATATTTTTTTCAGTGCACTTGGGTTCGCATAATGTGATATGCCGTTATGTTGAATGGGTGAGCGGCGATAATCACAAACCGCCGCCACCCATTTACACATAACGCGATTATACTAATCTCTTTGATTTAGACGTTATTACTTACCATTACCGAAGAAATAAGCGCAGAATAAAATCATCCCACCTATTATTGCTATCCCCATTCCTAAGCTCATTATTACTCCTTGATTTTTTCCTGCCTTGTATGATGAAAATACAGGTAAGTCAGTCCGACAGGTGCAATAAAGATGGCAAATGCCCAGCATAAGATCATGGTGATAAGTTTTATTGCTAGCATGAATATTGCGTTGCCGAAAAAGACATTTTCACCCATCAGAAAACCCGTGATTTGTTCATAGACAAAACGGGCGTAGGGATAAAGCAATCCGCTGATTAAGGAAAAAATCATCATGCGAATGAGGTTTGCATTTGGATTTTTACTGAACAGCCAGATGAAGAATACTGAAATTGCCATACCAAAAAACAGATGTCTGAAGAAGTAACTACCATTTAAACCGCCGAACGTTTTCCTTAATAAGTCCATTCTTTTTTTCTCTCTTTCAGTTGTTGTACAATTTTTGCCCGCCAAAGAGTACATGACTCTTTAATGTCATTAACAAGCATTTTTTCCTTTCTGTTTTTATTATTGATGTCACCTAAACCCCCGTACTGTACTACGGGGGTAGTCTAAGGTTATCTTCGGGCTTTCAGGTGAACCTGACCAAATTCTAACTATCTTTTTTCAAAATCAGGTGGCCATGTTCATCAAGTGCGATCATGGTTAGCATTTGTTCGATTGCGTAATGAACCAAATCAGCTTCGCTATAAATCTTTTGCCGTCCGCTCATGATGTTTTTCTTGGTTAAGTGAAATGCCTTTTCCTGTAAATCGATAGCCTCCGATTTCTTCAATCTGATAGTAGTTTTCAATGTAGATGCAGTGTTCATTAGAAGCCTCCGTTCACCATAATCTTTTATTCTATAAAATTTGTGTGCAAGTTGCCTACGACATGTTGACAGGAAACATGTGATATGTTTTCTATCTATATAGAATGTTATTAGTGATTTGTATACAACGCCAATTGAGAGAGTTTTTAGGGCAAGAAAGATCGAGTACTCAGGGTCAAACCTCAGTACTTTTTTGAAAGTTACGTTGGTTCGCATAATCTCCGGCGTTATGTTGAATTGCGGGCTGCTAAAATCGCAGAGCAGCCCAGCAATTTACACATAACGTGCATTATGCGAATCAGGCTCCGATCTATCCCGTCCTCCCGCACAAAAAAACGTTCATACCCCTTGACTCCCTAAACTAGTACAAGAGGGATTATGAGCGTTGTTTATTCAAATTCAGATCGTGCTGAATTGGGTGTTCAGTTTTTGAATGCCTATCACGGTTACTTTGATTCATTTCATCGTCAATATCAGCCTTTACAATCCCAACCTGAATACCAAACGAGTGTCGCTCGCTTCTCCCAGTCAAAACGCCATTATTTGTTTTCCCGGCAACGTTATATTCAAGTATTTGGGGAACAGGAAGAGGCATTCTTACCTTCTCTTGATTCACGTGTTCATCAAGTCATTTTTTTGTTTGAAGCTGATTCATTGCCTGAGTTTTCTCTGGATTGGCGTATGTATGTTGCTTACTTAGCATCTGGATTCGGGTCTTTTTCTATCTCTGTGGCGCAAGCTGTTTGTAGTTTAGTGAAGGGATTAGGTGTCGAGAAAGCAGTAACAAGGTTAGAAATGGCTTATTCTTTGGCGTTTGCAACCCCAGACGGCAAAGGAAAAGGCATTAACCTGTTCTGTTCAGATGAGGACTTACAACTGGTTGCCGATGATTTTGTTCACTCACTATCTGATTCGCCTTTATGGTCTTGGTTTGAATCTTCTGGTGATCGGGATACTTTTTGTCATGCCTTTATTCAAATCATTACGAATCGAGTTGAACAGGATTTTAATTTCCCTGCTGATACTGTGTTGAATTTGGTTAATGCATATAAGGAGTTAGGCGCCGTTTTGCGTTTTATGAATCCTTACTTTGTTCGTCGTTTTTTGGACAGACAACGCCTTACCAGAGTGCTTGAGATCTCCCGTATTTTAATGATGCTTTCGCCATTAAAGCCATATTCCTCTGATTGGTTACTTTCACACTATAAGCGCAAGGATGCTAAAACGTTGCGCTTTCTTGAGGCAATGGGGATTTTTGATGCTGATGAAAAATTGGTTTGCAGCCTGAAAGAAGCGTTTGATTCCTCTGTTTCTAATCGCAAAAATCGAGTTGTCGAGTTGATAGTTCGTGCAAAAGGGGTTTGTTCACTAGCCGAAGATATGGGCTTGACAGGTTACTTTATTGTGTTGACTTGTCCTTCTCGTTTTCATTCGGTCAGAACGGTGAAGAACAGTAAAACAGGTAAGGCTTTTCATACTGAAAACCCACAATGGATTGAGAATGGAATGCCGACTGTTCGTGATTCTCATCAATGGTTACTGGACACGTTTACTCGTGTCCGTAAGCGCTTGGATAAACACGATATCACTATTCCAGGATTGCGGACAGTTGAGCCACACGCAGATGGCTGTGTTCACTGGAATATATTGTTTTATTCTCAGCCTGAGCATCTTGATACAGTTTTATCGATTTTTAAGGAAGAAGTATTTAAGGATTCGCCAGATGAGAAGGGAGCAAAACAGCACCGTATAAAAGTGACTGCGGTCGATCCCGAAAAGGGGGATGGCTTCTCTTATATCATTAAATATATTACCAAGATGGCAGGATTTGAGGACGCTAAAGGCATTT
This sequence comes from Xenorhabdus griffiniae, assembly GCF_015163655.1. Lineage (GTDB taxonomy): Bacteria > Pseudomonadota > Gammaproteobacteria > Enterobacterales > Enterobacteriaceae > Xenorhabdus > Xenorhabdus griffiniae. Next base: position 4,374 of record NZ_JADEUF010000114.1, read on the forward strand.
CAGAGCTGAACGACAAATATTCAGGGACTTCATTTCAGAATGCTGTACAGCGTGTTTCTGTTTGGTCACGTGTTTCAGGAATTCGGCTTTTCCAGTTCTTTGGTTGCCCAAGTGTTACCGTTTATCGTCAGTTACGGCGTTTGCGCCATCCATTGAAAAAAGGAGATATTTCATTGGAGCATTTTACTGATGATGAAAAATTCGAATTGGAAGAATTACGCCTTGCCGCTGATGATGGCAATTTTTTGCGTTATATCGAGTTAAGCGGCGGTTTTTTCTCGGACTTTGTGGCACAGCCTTATTACCTGACTCAGATTATTGATGGTGAAGAAAAAAAGAATTGTTACGAAGAAACAGCGAGTAAAGCCGTTTATGGTTTTACCTTTCATCACCATGTTTTTATAACTCGTTTTACAAATTGTGAGGTTAGACGAATGAATGAAGCAGATCGCCTTGCGTTGGCATTTTTGCGCGCAGATGAAAAAACTTTAAATCAGGACTTTCTTGATTGTCTCGGACAAGGTTCTGATGATTTTGAAGATGATTACGAGCCAGAGAACGGGAGACGCTTGCCAAGTTTATTAGACGGTACTCGCTCATGATGAGTTTTTCTCTGTGTGTGCTGTATACCCGAATGGATACTTTATTACGTTGCAGGGATGCTGCATCGTTATTGCCTGTCAGAATTATTTGTTTTTCGTTCTCGGAAGATGGTCTTTTATGTTTTTCATTGTGTCTTTTGAAAACAAAGCGGCCACAAGGTGAGGTCACGAACCTTGAGACTGTTTTGTTTTCCTTGGACTCGTGACAATAACTGTCGCTAAATAGAGAGAGAAAAAAATATGATTCAGAACTATGTAGATCGTTATCAGTATAAGCATGCTATGCCTGAGGGATTTAAAGCAATGGCCGTTCAAGGCGGGCACTTTTCTCATGTGCTTTCAGATATTGAAGAAAGAGAAATTTTGACTTCCGATGGCACGAAGGAGCTTAAGCAAAAAGAAAAATTTGGTTTTGTATTGGCCGTGCCGTTTGATGATCATAAGTTAAAGGTACGAACAACTGAGTTTCGTAAGTATGTTTGCTCCAAAGAAGATTATATTTTCCTCAAATCTGTTGAGGCAGATATTTCAGAGCAGCCCGTATATGTCTCATTTTTGCCGAGCGCATGGGCGACATCACGAGATAATAATGGTGTCTGGTATCAATATGTTTCAGGTTCAATCCAACGCTTTGATGGGAAGCCATTAACGAGTAATAAAAAATAACAACGTTCTCTTGTTCCTATGGAAAAAGTGAAGAATTTGATTAAATTATAGAAAAGCCTAATGGTTTTTAATTTGATGATGATTTAATTGTCGGTTAAGTATCTAACATCTTATTTTGTTATTCAGGGTGGGTTTATGGCTAATGATAAAAATATTACTGGTACTATTTGTAATTTAAAATCTAAAGATGATTGTTATTCGATGACTTTAAATATGTCAGATGTTTATGAACCTCGCTCTGATGCTCAAAATATTGTCATTGGTTTTTCTTTTTCATTACTTGTTTTCTCTTTTTTAATATTTTCTTATGGTTTGTATAAATATTGGAAATCAGAATAAAATGCGATTATTTTATGGGTGGCACCTCTTTAAATGGTTCTATATGTGATATATCCAATAATTGTCAAAAGATAATTTTAGATATATCAAGCCAAATTCCAATCTCTTATGATTATCCTTATTTGGGTAAGGTATGGGGATTGGCGTTTAGTTCGGTAATGATGTTATATCTTTTTTCTTTTTGTATAGGTCAAATGATACGCATGGTAAGGCATGCTTAATATAGGAAATTAAAAATGGGTGTATTATCTTCTTGTAAATTTTTTTCTAAAAAAGCAACTTTAGTTGTTGCATTGGCTGTAACTCCTGTATTTGCTTTTGCGGATGAGGCTATAAATAAAACGGGCGTTGTGGATTACTCTGCGTTGACAAGCAATATTAATCTTTCTGGCGATGTGCTTCCTGTTATTATGTCAATTGGTGCATCTATTATTACTTTGCTTGCTGGTATTGCAGGTGTTAAGTGGGCAATGAAAATGGTAAGAGGTGCTTAATTTAGCTTATTTTATAAGGTAAGGGGTGAAAGCCCCTTTTTTTATTATATGCACGCAGATTTATTAACTTTGGTTGTTTTTGTTTGGGGGCTATTATGCGCTTGGGCTGTGATTCAAGGATTAAAAGGCTAATAGTTTATTCTTTTTGCTTTTCATTTTTATTCGTTGGTTGGCCTAGTCCTGTTAAGGCTAATCCTGCTCTTGCGGCGGGATTATTGGTAAGGGTAATTGCACAAACGATGGCAAAGAGAACGGCAATTCAGGTAGCAGCAAAACAGACCGTGACAAAATACCCGTTAACGGAGGCTGCTATGCAAGAAACAATAAGAAGACAATCAGCGGCAACTGTAAGTGGAATGTCTCGGTCAGCAGTATCCAGGGCGGCAAGTTTTCCGGCGAATTCATCTTTACGCAAAGCAGGACAGGTTACTTGGGCAGGGGTCACTGTTGCAGGGGGAATTATGACAGCTTCTGAGCTGATTGATGCTTTTCGTTCTGATAATTTGCAGGTGGCTGTCGATGGTGTTGAGCTGGAAAACGGTAATTATGAGGTTCGTATCGGTGGTCAAACTCGGATTGTTGATTTTCGTCCATCGCCTAATTCCCCTGTGATTCTTTATGGTAATGATTCAAAACCTGTCGGTTCTGATTGGAGGGTAGCTTCGTCAGGTACTTCTCTTGTTAGTAACATTCCGCTTAATGGGGTTGAATCTTATCCAGTTCCTGCGGGTGTTGTTCAGTCTAATTTTCTTAATAATAAACGAGCTGCTTATACGTCAAATATTCCAAGTTCAAGTGATGATTATTTTTATATTGAAGATGATAAATTGAGTTCTTTGAAAGCGTTGTTTTTGATATCCGTTGTTAAGCAGTTTGAACGTGATTCATGGAAAAAACCTGTTATCAATACTGTTAATGGTGATAATGAGAGTTTTGATTACGTTCTTTCGTCTAATTCTTTGGAAGTGTTAGATTTTGTACCTAATGTTAGTGATTCTAAATGGGATGATGATCATAAATTTTTACCTAATGCAATAACTTCTTTTAGTGCTTATGTTCCTGTTGTGATTCACAGGAAAGAAATAAAAAATTCTTATAATCCATGTGAATATCCTCGCATTGTTAATCAGGATGGCTCTATGGAGGTCAAAACGGTATGTACACCACCAAAGGAGTCAGATTATCTTTTCAGTGCAGAGAAGAGTAGTGTGTACGTTTCTACTTCATTAAATTATGATTATGATGGCAATTATTTTAATGAAAGAAATAAATCTTCTTCTGCGAAAATAGTATCTGCCGATGAATTAACGGCAATCTTGAAAGATGAACCTTTAAATAATTCGATTATTGCCAAATTAATTAATGATTTATTACATGATGCAGCCGCTCAAAATGATTATCAGGGGATTAATGTCAATGATGGTGATTATATCACTGAGGCTGAGGTCAGTGATGCATTAAAGTCGTTAGGTTATGATAAGTTAACCGCAGCTGATTTATTTTCGCCGATTCAGAATATTGAATTGGATTTATCTTCTCATGAAACAACGGTTAATAATAACGGCGGCGGTAATGGTAACGGTGGTAATATTGATGTTAAAGTGGATTTAGGGACTGATCCTAAAATTAAAGCTCCAGATTTGGAAAAACCGCCAACGGGAAGAGAAATTGCTCAGCCTATTATAGATGGTATGTCTTTTATTTCTGATTTTAAGATATCAGGTAAGTCAGCGGCTTGTCCTACGGTAAATACCACTTTTTCTTTAATGGGGTTTGATTTTGATTTGGTGATTGATAGCCATTGCGACCTGATAGAAAGAAATAGGAAGCTGATGGAGCTTATCACGTCTTTGGTCTGGGCTTTTCTTGCTTTGCGTATTGTTCTGGATGCTTAAAGGGAGTTTTTATGTACGGTTTTCTGCTTTCTGCGTTGAATACAGTACTTGCCTATCTTTTCCGGGCGGCTGTTCTTAAGTTCATTATTTTCTTTTCCCTGTACTTTATTGTACAGGAATTCATGACGGTCATTGTGGAATTGCTGCCTAAGAGTTCGAATCTTCAGGCATTGTTTGATTTACTGCCTGATTCGGTCTGGTATTTCATTAATCTGTTTCAAGGGGTGATGGGGATTAATTTGTTAATTGATGCTTGGTTTACCCGTTTTATCATTCGTCGACTTCCTTTTATCGGGTAATTGCTATGTCTATCACAGCTTACTTTGGCGTTCCTGGCTCTGGTAAGAGTCACGAGTGTGTTAAAAGCGTTATTCTTCCGGCTTACATGAAAGGCCGTAGAATTGTCACCAATATTGATGGAATTAACCCTGATGCTATTCGTGATTATGCAATCAAGCTGTCTAAAGGAAAGGAGGGGGTTTTTGGTGAAATCATCAAGGTGAGTGATGAACAAGTCATGCAGGATGGTTTTTTTCCCTATAAGCGTAACGATCAAGAGGGTTATTCCTGTGATAGTTCTTTTTGTCAGGCAGGGGATTTGATTTGTCTTGATGAAGTTTGGAGATTTTGGAAAACAGATAAAAATCTGACCAAAGAGCATGAATCCTTTATCTCTGAACATCGTCATTTTTCAAATGCGGATACTGCTGTTACTTGTGATTTAGTCTTGATGAATCAAAGTACAGGTACTTTGGCAAAATTTATAAGGGAGCGCATTGAAACATCTTATAAGATGACTAAATTGGTTACGCTGGGTGCAAAAAATCGTTATCGTGTAGATGTTTATAATGAAGCTAAGTTTTTTAAATCCAATCGGGTGACGTATTATATAAATAAGTACGATAAGGATATATTTAAACTTTACCACTCTCAGAATGGTGGAAAAGGAAAAGAATTAGTCGTTGATTCTCGTCAAAATATTTTTAGCCAAACGAGATTATGGGTATTTATATTTGGATTTCTGATTTTATTCTGTGTTAGTGGTTATGTTATATATTCATTTTTTACTAGTTATGATAACGATAATCCGGTTGCATCCGGCATTGGGGGGAATAACATTCATTTACAGGACGGCCTCTCAGTTTTACCTAATGAAATGAAAACTGAGAATAAAAGAGAGGCAGTAAAACCCATTTATTCTAAATGGCGCATTTCTGGCGTTTTAAGCGTTGATAATTATACCTATGTAGCCTTAGTAAATGCCTCTGGTGATATAAGGCTGGTTAATAAAAATGATTTTCATGGTAAGGGTACTATGATGTTCGGTTTTGTTGATGGGGAGAAAGTCACTTATTTTAGTGGAGTATCAAAATGAACAGGATTTTTTCTATTGTTTTTTTATTCTTTATTCCTTATTTTTCTTTTGCCAAAGGAGTTAATTTTTCGCTTGATGGTGTCACGATCCCAAAATCGGTCAATTTTATTTACAGTCAGGTGTTTAAAAAGCCTTTTATGATTTCGCCAGAAGTGATTACAGATGCGAGATTGGTTTCATTTCATATTACACCGGACCTTGACGAAAAGGCTTTCTTTGTCCGTTACTTAAAGAATATGGGTATCGGTGTGACAACGAAGTCAGGTGTCGATTACATTTATAAGCTAAAAATTGTCGAACCGGTTGCCCCGCAACATACCTTTGTCTATAAACCTCAGTATCGTTCTGTCAGTTACTTAACATCTGTTTTGTCCAGTATTGTTCAGGGGAATTTCGGTCATAGCGGTTCTAAATCTGCTTATGTGGGCGGAACGACAGCGCCCAATAACTTCTCTGGGGCGAATTCTTTTGGCTCATCGGGGGATATGTTGGTTTTCTATGGGACTAAGGCTGATATTTCACGTATAGAGCAGGTGTTACCTTCAATTGATACGATATCAGACGAGGTTTATGTAGGCGGTTATGTTTATCAGGTTCAGACAACAGAGCGTAACGGTTCCGGTCTGGCTTTAGCGGCTAAGTTGTTGAGCCAGCGTTTTTCTATTCAGATTGGCGGCTCGACAGGCGGGAGTATGGATAACTTTATCAAGTTTTCTTCGGGTAATTTGAATGCGTTAGTCGAGTTGTTCAATACGGACTCTCGCTTTACCGTGGTGAGTTCACCGTCTTTGCGTGCCCGTTCCGGTACGTCAGCCTCTTTTTCTGTCGGGGAAGATGTGCCGGTTCTGGGTAATGTCAGTTATTCGGGTGATAAACCTGTCCAGTCTGTTGAGTATCGTTCTTCGGGGGTTATTTTCAATGTTATGCCGGAGGTCAGGCAGAATGTGATTGATCTGTCTATCAGTCAGGAATTGTCTAATTTTGCCAAGACGCATACAGGCGTGAATAACTCACCAACCTTGATTAAACGTAATATTCATACGTCTGTTTCTGTAAATGATGGTGATATTATTTTGATTGGCGGATTGGCAGATAATAAAGATACTGATGTAAATACAGGCTTATCTTTTATGCCATCGTGGTTTTCCAGTAGCAGTAAAGAGAAAACAAAAACCGATATAGTTATCATTCTACAAGCTAAAAAGGTGAAACGTTAGGATTCGCCCCCACAGCGTGCGAGGAGGCGAATCCTAACGGAACAGCTTTTTAGCGTTATATTGATTAAATTTAGCGGAATATGGTTTAATTTAGGTCTATTTTTGTCTTATTGGAATTGTAATTTTGGAAAATAACAGGGGATAAATATGCAACAAATTATAGGGTATGAGCAACTTGATATTTTCTAGGTAATTAATTACTTAGAGGATATTTTATGTCTGTAAAGAGTCAGAGTCGTGATCGTCTTCCTAATGGAAGATTAAAATCTTATCGTCGGGTAGGGAGACGGTTTGCAAGTTGTAAAAGATGGTTTGATAAATCCCCGTCTTGGTATCGCAATCTGATGATGACCAGACCAGAACGGCGGGAAGTGAAACAGCTTCTATCTAAGGTACTAAATGGTAGCGATCCTGATGGAATGGCATTTCCGGTACACAATAAACCTTTTGCATGGTTTTATTGAATGGCGTTAGTTTCATTTGTCTTTACGGTATCTTTATGATGTAAAGAGGTGTCAGGGATGACAAATTGCCGCTTTCAATGCAGTAAAATCAAAGAAAATAAATCATCATTTGTTATCGAAAAGGTAATGTAAATGAAGAAGATAATGACTTTCCGTGAAAAACTGGAATTGAAAAAGAGAGAAGAAAATCCTGAGTTTATTAAAGCGTATGAAGAGGCTAAACAAGATTTAGAGCTTTACTTTCGGGGTGTTAGTGATGAATGCTGTTCTAAAAACTCAATTTCCGAATGAGCTATTTTGAAAACGTTATTAAGATCTCTGTTCCAGCGTCTAAATTTTAAACGGCGATTTGTTACCCCTGTTTGGTTTATGCCCTTCCGGGCATGGAAGGCGGCTCTTTGGAGTTATTGGGGACACCATTGTCAATCCGCCGATACAAGGGGGGACTCATTGGGGAGCACGGCCACTTTCTTCACCCTGCAAAGCCGTCTTTTAGCGGGTTATCAGTGACCTGAAAACTGAACGGTCGGAGACAAAAGAAATGTACGGCTGGCACAGGAATAGTGCGTATAGGGCTGAGATAGTCAGGAGGAACAAATCGCCGCTGACAATGCATATCATAGGAGCAGATTATAGAGCGGGAGGTAACAGATTAGCCGAAAATGATATATTTAATGACGGCAATCAACACGATAGTGCCCCAGATAAGAAGTAATGATGTATTCCATTTAAGATTTGTTCTGGATTTTAGTTTCTCTGATTCGACGCTTGTTTTGGTATTGATATCACATAGTTCTGTGATGACTTCTACGATCTTTTCTGCCTGCTCATCGTTTATGCCTGAATCTTTTAACAATTTAACTGCATTGCGTAATTTGAGTTGGTTTGTTGACATATTGATCACCTCATATACTTATATATCGATATTTTAGTAAAAATGGAAGGCCTATGAAAAAGTTGAAGACACATTCAGCATTACATGCTGAGTGTATGAAAAATCCTGAGTATAAAGCAGCGTATGAAGAATCTTCCGATGAGGAAATGGAATTTCAGATAATCCAGCACCTTGAAGATGGACAAGAAAAAATTATTTTTGATTCAAGTCTTGATGAGCTTTGATAATTTTAAGTTTATTTTATCATAATGTTGCTAAGTTCAATGGATTAAATGCCCGTTAGGGCATGTAAGGCGGTACTCGAAAGGTTATGGGATAACAGTGGCTAATCCGCCGATACAAAGGGGGGACTGAGTCAGGGAACACGAAACCTTCCCTTCACCCTGCTAAGCCAGTGAGCGAAGCGAACCACGGAATTATCAAACTCACGAAAGCAGAGCGGTCGATAGAAAAAAGGCTATTCAGCGGACACGGCGAACTAAGTACTCATGTTTAATAGAATGAGTGCTTATTTTTAACGAACTAAGCACTCATGTTTAAGGTGTTAAAATTATAGTAACTTATTGATTATAAATGTTTTTATAGTCTCTAGCTCGGAGCTAATAACTTTTTTATATTTCGTAGTTCTTCTAATCCACCTGGTCTCATAAAACCTAATGTTCCATCATTATGATCTATAACTTCTTGGAGTTGGGCTGTGTTTTTGTATTTTTCAATCTTTGATAATGCATAAGAAGCATCTTCTATTAAATTG
>NZ_JADEUF010000115.1 GCF_015163655.1 Xenorhabdus griffiniae
CAAGACTGACTCGCAAGACCTTATCTTTTTCAAAATCCATAGAAATGCATGACAGAGTCATTGGGTATTATTTGAACATTCGTCACTATCAATAAATTGGAATCATGACCAGTTGATTTCATTCTTAAAATCAGAATCAGCGAAAAAATATCATGCTTCTGGACGTTCTTTATAAATGGATAGCAATCCATCAAAGCCTTTGATTGTTCTAATTACTTTTTCCTTTTAACGACAACCATTACCACCGCCCCATTTCTTGCGGCCACCGGAGCCATCGGGGTGATAAACTTTGTGATAAGAATTATGATCTTTACGGTCAACCAGACTCAACTTATCTGATTCATTTTCATGATGCCAAGTCATACCTGGAGGCGCATCACCTTTAAAGTTACCATGTTTGCTTGGCTGGACATGCTCAACCGTTCCCGGATATTTGGTTTGCATTTCACGCTTGAACTCAGGATCACGCTGCATACGTTCATAGACAGATTGATTGCCACGTTTAAAATGGGTTCTGTCAGATAACTCATATTCAAACGGCTTCAACGTATATTGATGGAAGATATGATATTTCCCTAAACCGCGCTCACCTTTGTATAACCCCAACGGATCTATCCAAGATAACGGATTGGGCGCATACGTATAAACATTCAACCCACCGTTTAGACCGATCGGATCTTAGGGACTATCCCGACACGACCATACTTTTTGACCTGGACTTTTTCTTTAATAACAACATGTTAAATATCCACTTTATCCCTTTGCACTCACCGCCGCGAACCCAAAACCCCCGACGGACACTTTGCCGATATGACAAGGAAGCTGCACCACCTGTCATTCATCTGAAAGGCCAGTGGCTTAAAGCGGCTGGGTTTGATAAGGGTTGCACCCTAACGGTGAAGATTATGGATAGCTGCTTAGTGCTCATTCCTGACAGCGATAATATCTGCGCGATTAAGCAACAGTACCAGCGGCAGCAAGACCAGCTTAGGCGAAATTAAGCTGCGAATGCGGGAACTTGGTTGGCGATTACAACAGCAACTAAGGGCAAGAACTGAGCGGCTCTTAAAAAGAAGAAAGCCGGAAGATCATGAGATCTTTCCGGCTTTTCACTTACTCTTTTAGAGCAAACATATTTATATCATCCAGAGCATCTTCTACACGACCAGCGAAGCATGGATCTGTTGCTTTTTGTTGTAATGCTGGAATAACTTTGGACTCATTAATTTTGGAATAAATACGTGCTATATGTCCCAAACATGTAATTGCCAAACTAGCGATATCTTCATCGCTATTATTAAGTAGCTGCAAACATTTTTCTTGAATCCATTCGTAATCATCAATATTGAATGTTGAATACAAAATGGCATCCGTTACTATTTGAGTATCATCAGAGTTAAATAATAACTCTAATTCAGGTTTAGAGTATTTTTTCATATCAGCACGTTATCTTCCCTTTCTTGTTAACTTTTCCAGCTTTTCTCAATGCGGCTTGTTGATCAGTATGTAACGCATCCCAATCTCTAACATGACCGTGGAATAATTCATCACCATTGGATAATGTTCGCGTCTTATCCATCACTACAATTTCATTGTTTTTTGCATCTACACCAACTCTACGAGGTGAAGTAGGCTTCACTTGAACTGAGTTATCTAGTGCCGTCTGACCATGCACCGGAGCCTTGCTTTTTACTGCATTATCAGTTTTACCGTGATAAGGAGCATCTTCATAAATCCGCTTCGCTAAGCCCAGTGGGTCGATCCAAGACAACGGATTGGGCGCATACGTATAAACATTCAACCCACCGTTTAGACCGATAGGGTCAGGCGTAATAAACCGCCCAATTTCCGGTGCATAAAACCGATAAGTATTAAAGTGCAGCCCCGTCTCTTTGTCAAAATATTGCCCGGCGAAACGCAGGTTTTGGTCAAAGTTTTTTGGTGAACGCTCCGGTTCGCTAAAGAATGCGGCGGTGATACTGTTGACCGCACCAAAAGCATCATATTTGCCTGACCACGCAATCTTGCCTGTCTCATCCGTGACTTCCAGTGGTGCCCCATTGATATCGGTGTGATACCAGAAATAATCACGTACCGTACCCTTAGCCACAATGCAGGCTAACGGCGTATAGCTGTCATGGGATTCATAACAATAAGTCTGGATTTTGCCCGTATTGATATTGCGTTCCTGCAACAGTTTCAGACCGTGCCAGACAAAATCCGTTTGTGCCTGCTGCGGTGTACCTGTCGGCCGAGTGGTGACGACTTTGCGAATACGTCGGCCAAGGGCATCATAATGATAGCGGGCTTGCATACTGCACCCTTCAGCGCTGATCAGGCGGTTATCCCCATCATAACGGTAAGTTTGTTTATCGCCAGAACGGGTTCCCCGCGTGATGACATTGCCGTGTGCGTCATATTCATAACGCCACTGATTCCACTGTATCAATCTGTCACCTTGTGGCGTCAGGAGCTGAGGCGTTTTCGCCTCTTGTTCCATCATGGATTGCGGGCGTTCGAGCAGGTTATCGGCACGGTCGTACCACAGCATTTCTTCAAAGCTGTCCACGCTAGTGACTTTTTTCAGCCGACTTTCCGAGTCATACAGATATTCCACCCAGCCACGGTAGTGGTCTTCCATCAGGCACAGATCATCCTGTTGGTCATAATGCCATGCCCGCCACGGTTTGCCCTGCCCGATGGCGGCGGATTTATCCCTGCCACTGTATTGGCTGATGCGGCGCCCTAGTGGGTCATAGTCACGAAACTGGAACAGGTTGCCTTGTGTGCGGCTGGTTTCACGGTGCAGGTTATCGCGCTCAAATTCGGTGATTATCTGCTGGTTATGGCGAATGGCGCTGAGATGGCCTGAGCCGTAATAAAGCCAGTGCATGCTATCCCCCTGTGGCAGAGTCAGTTCTGCCAGATTATCCATTTCATCATAGCTGAACTGGAGTACTTCTTCGCCGTTCTGCTCCCGAACCACCCGTCCTAATGCATCGTAGGCAAAACTGACCGTATTCGGCAGCAAGCCAAGCTGTTTTCCGGCAGCATTAGGTTCACGATGCGCTTCCAGCAACCGCCCCATGTTATCCCATTGATACTGGTAGCTATCCGTTCGGGTTTCCCGTTGAGTCAGGTTGCCCGCAGGATCGTAATACAAGTGAACCGAATGAACAGGTTGCTGGAATACCCGGTCACCCATGCGTTTTTCCACACTCAACAAACCGGCGGCGTTATATTCGTATCGGATCAAGGTATCATCAGGAGGGATTTCTTCAATCAGACGCCCTTCAGCATCGCGGTTCAGCAAATAACGCCCACCGTTTGCGTTCTCAATCTGGAGCAGATGCCCTTCGGGGCTGTACTGATAATGTACCTGTCGTTGCCGGCGGTCGGTTGTGCAAACGATTTGTCCCAGCGGATTGTATTCCCAGGCACGAGGGGAATTTTCATTACGCTGGTGATAAATCAACTGGTCAGCACTGTCCCAGGCCATGTGTTCTGTCGAACCGTCAGGATAGGTGACGAGCACTAACTGACCGTTTTCATCATAGCTATAGCGGACGGATTCCATCAGCGCATTGGTAAAATGGCTCAACCGATTTTCATCGTCATACTGCCAGCCACTGCTCAGGCCGGAACAATCGGTATGGCGGATCAATTGCCCCTGACCGTTCCACATAAAACGGCTCTCTCCACCTTTGGCATCAATGCGCTGATAAGGCCTCAGGGTATTTGGGCTGTAGTGATAACGGGTAGTTTGTTTGAGTGGTGAGGTTTCACTGACTAAACGCCCGAATTCATCATAATCCAGCACGGTTTCTGTACCATCCGGCCAGAAAATAAAGGTCAGTCTGTCAGTGTCATTCTGGTATTGCCATTGGGTCTTATCACCGTTGCCATCGGTCAGGCTCAGGAGACGCCCCAGCTTATCCCATTCACTCAGACGGGTATGGCCTTCGGCGTCTTTGTACCCGTTTGGCAGGCCGAATTCATCCCATAAAATATGGTGTTCAGTGCCGTTACGGTCAACACAGTGAATAATTTGATGTTCATCGTTAAGCGTCCAGACGGTGCGGGAACCATCATGCCAGTGCGCGGTACGGGTCAGGTTTTTATCATCATAATCCAGCCGATAACCTGCACCCTCACTGGTTTTTTGGCTAATCACCCGCCACAATCCGTCTTCTGTCTGTTCCCATCCATAGTCGCAGCGCAGGCCGCGTTTATCCTGATGCCAGGCCATGATGCCGTGCTCTGTCCAGCCAAATTGACGCTGGAAGTGATCACTACGGTGATTGACGCCCGTCAGCCGGGCGTTTTCATCGTAATGATAGCGGCAAAGACGAAGGCGCTGGCCGTTATACAGTTCGCGCCAGACTGTGGTTAAGCGGAAAACTGTGTTGCCGTCAATTTCCATAAGGCCATAATCACAGTGCAGGTTTAATCCACCGTTGCCGGTGATATTCACCATCTGTTGCTGGTCGTTATAATGGAATCGCTGTTCGTTGCCGATATTATCGCGAATATGGCTTAATCGACTGGTACCAGCATGATCAAAATCTGTATAGTGATAAACCAGCTCCCCCGTATCACGGATTTCCCACTCACCGTCTTCGGTGTGTATCAGCCAGCTTTGTGCCTCCGGGCAGAAACAGCGATGGCCTTCCGGTACATCCGGAAACGGAACGATATCACCGGATAAATCACGCCAGAGTATGCCCTCTTCCACACGGGTTAACCGGCTTTCCCAGAACAAATTCCAGCCCTGCCCCAGCACGCTGTCATACTGATAGCGGCTCAGATAACTGCGTTGCCAGTAGAGCGGGAACTCAGCTTCAAAAATAAAATCCAGTTCATCGTCATCGTTCAGGAATTTCTGGCCGGCAATGACTTCCACCGGCCTTGACATGATACCGACAAGCGAGGCACCAATGGCTAATTTACCCAATCGGCAAAGGGTCTTGCCAATTTTGGCGGCATTCGGAATTTTACTGAACAGTTTTGGCAATGCCCCTGATGCCTTGTATGCCGCCCCACCAAAACTGGTCAGCCCGGCCAAAAACATGGTGGCGTCTGAGATGTTATAAGCCGATTGGGGAATTTCCGGCGTGATTTTAGCTTCGGTTCGCGTTCCGCCGCCAATGATGACATTGGAAGAGCCTGTCATGACTGCTGCGTCACAGGTGGTTTTATCTCCCACCCGTGAGGCGGGTAAACCATTAATAAAAACGGAGTCAGAGCCTTGCGCCATCTGGCGAACGCCGTCTTCCTTACTGCATACGACGGTACTCTGTTTTGCGATAGCCGCCGGTTTACCATTGATAAAAACATTGGCGGAACCACGGGTAATGGTTCCGCTGGGACTTCGTGATGAAGCCCCCGCCGAAACACAGCCATCACGCGCCATATCGCCCAGTTTGCTTGCCAGCATCCCGACCGCAATGGCAGCGCCGATTAATAAAACACCGACGCCAATACAGGAGGCAGCCAAGCCGACGGCAAAAAGCGCGCCGGCTGCAATACCTCCTGCGGCTGAAATCAATGAACCAATGATCGTACCTGCAACTAATCCGGCCATTGCACTGGAATGGCCTATCGTATCCCCCAGCCTTGCCGCTTCTGGCATGATGTCCTCTCCCTAGAACTGGAAACTGTTCAGGCAGTCATTCAGCCACTGCCGTTGGGTTTCCGTAAATGCCTGCGGTGATGACATCGTGAAAATCAGCACCTTGCTCTCATCCCGCAAAAAGACGGCCTGATATTGATAGACTTGCTGGCCTTTTTTCGGGCGGTAACGGGAAAGCAGTAAAGCGCCCTGCAACAGGTTGTCACCTAATTGAGCGTCTTGCTCTTCAAGTAATTGCCAGTCACGCAGGCTTTTTTCCAGTAACCCCTTCTGGCGGGTAAGATAGCGGGTGAGATCTTCCCCTTCATGCAATTGATCGCGGCTAATATTCAACGCAGGGGCATCCGGGGCTATGATGATATTAACAGTCTGCTCCTGATAACCATCCGGTAGGGTGATACTGCCTTCTGTGAACTGACAACGTGGGCGTATATCCATTTTCCTTGCCTCATTAATGACAGGTTTGTTTTTAGCATGTTAATAAAACAGGGTATAACGGGGCAGCTTAGTGATTCTAGGGTAAATAACATAAGATGAAGGAAATTGTGATTAATCTCTCTTCTTAAATAAAATCAATTGATTACCTTGCTTAAATTTCACGTAACACAATAGATTCAAATCACACTGACGCGCTGCGCTTGTCTTCTCTGATTTATCTGGCTAATACATTAGCCAGATAAATCAGAGATCCTAAAAAACACTATGCCAACCAAGAAAGCCATTTTTATCTAAGCCACCCTATTAAAGAATTAGGGATAAAACTGTTCACCTATTCACCTTTAAATATTTTTATTTAAATTCATATTATTAGGTGGTGATAACTTGAAATCAGACTCATCACCACTCTTCACCAACGGTTCACCTTCAAATTAGGAAAAGGTGAATAGTGATGAAGACTTGTGAACTGTTTAAAAATAACCATTCACCCTATAATACATTGATATATCTAATTTAAATTATAGAGTGAACAGTGATGAACACTTTTTTATATTTCTTTGAAGAATGATTGTAATAAGAAAAAATTATTCTTCTGGTTGGTCATTCCTTGCCAGTTTTGGCATCCACTCAATAGCAGTATCAATATTCAGGTTCATATTGCTGCGAATACCATATTTGCTTTTCTTGCGCAGGTATTGCTGACTATACTCTGCCAATGCGCCCGGCATATCCATTCCGAAGCGGGTCACGGAAACAGGTTTATTCAGGTTATTACCTTTCATATAAGCAAGGTAGGCGTGATAAAGGTATTTGCGAGGATTGAACGGCATAATTTCCGCATTCCCGATTAACAATCCATCAGCTTCATCGGATGCAATCAGGTGGCCGCAAAAATCGACCAGTGGATCGGTGCCACGTTTGATCTCCAGTGCTTCTGCGGATTTTTGTTGCTCTACCAGCAAACGCCTCGCAGCTTGCGGTTCTGCGAATCGATGCAGCAGATGCCGGATAATCACAGGTAATTCTGCTGCTATTTTTTCTCCTAATAAAGTATCTCGTTCATGCTCCGGCACGACTTCGGAAAAGTTGAAAATCACCCGACGCCGCGACACGCCACCACTGCGATCACTGAAACTCATAGCGTTATTGTTCACAGCCAGCACCACCGCTGGAATACGAGTTGAATAGGGCTGTTTGTGCTTCGGATCGATGGCAACTTCATCCCCGCCTGTAATGGCCTTGATGCCGGAGCCATCGCCCACATAGCGAGTCTGATCTGGCAGGATAATCAACGAATACCCGACAATCAGCGCCCGTTCCCGTGGGTTTTCCAGTGCCGCCATACTGGCAGAAACGGTATTGCCTTTACCTGCCAGCATTGAACAGATTTCAGTAAAGATGCTTTTGCCACTGCCTCCGGCACCGGTGACTTCCAGAAAAAACTGCCAATCGTAACGATTAGCTAACACCATAAACAGGGCTGCCAGTACGCGATCAAACTTGTTCTCACAATTGGCTGTTGCCCGGTTAAGCCAGTGCCAGAATTGCGGCGCACGGTCTTTCAGGGTTTCCCCCGAAACAGGGGAATTGAATTCAACATCATTAGCAAGCAGTAGCCAGTCATTTTTACGGTGAGGCCGGAACTGGCAGGCTTTCAGGTCAAACACGCCGTTACTGAATCCGATTAAGTGGCGCTTTGGCGGCTGCATCATGGGAAGCTGCAATTTCAGGGCATCAACAGCAGAACTGATGCCATGCGGTGAGTATGGCAGTTTCTCTTCCATAAATGCAGAGACCATTTCCCGTTTTAAATCACGGTCACTGACCGGACGCCAAACAATACCGTCATAGTGATGAACGGCTTCCGAAGCGCCATCCAATGCCAAATCACCGTCATAACGCGCCAGCAATACTTCCCCGCGCTGGCTGGCTCCCATCTGGCATAATGTCAGTTTTGAAGGTTCACTATCATTGGGCTGAATGGCTGATTTTTTCTTAATTGGTACTGGTTGATAGAGTCCCTGAGAAAAAGCCAGCTTTGCCATTTCCACACCATGTTGTTGGCGGTAATCGTCCCAATCAGCTTTGTACTCAGTCGGTGGTAACGAAACCCAACCATTAACCGCAAGGGCTGCTTTTTCTGCTGAGATCTTACCGATATTCACTTTCGGTTTGTCGTTCTTATCCAGTTCATCGGGATGATGCCAGTCGTTATCTGCTGCAATAATAATTTTTGTGTCCGACCAGCGTTCCCGAACGGCTTCTGCAACAGAATACAAATTACCTGCATCCAGCGCCGCCAGAACAGTACCTTTATAGAGCTGGTTAACCGTCAGTGCCGTAGCGTAACCTTCGGTAATGATCACCATATCGGGGTGATCTTCCAACTCTGAGACGGAAATAAACGCACCTTTTTTCTGGCTACCGGGCAGTAATTTTTTCTCCCCATTGGGTTTGATAAACTGCGCGCCTGTTACTTTTTTATCCAGTGTTGCCATGGGCAACAAAGTCGAATTATTGAGCAATAGCCGCTGATTAGGGAAATCCAGCCCTTTTGCAGCCAGATAAGGAGATTGTCCGGCAACAGTTTGCGCCATTAGTGATGCCACTTTTTCGGCAATTAACTGCGTAGCTTGAATGGTTTCTCTGGCTGGTTTGGATTCTGGCAAAGGCAATGCCAACGCATCTGCAACAACGTTTGCTGCATCAGTGATGGAAATCCCTTTGGTTCTAGCCACTAAATCCAGCCCATCACCATAGTTTGGATCATCACACTGGCGGCAGTGCCAGTTGCCGTGATGGTGATCGTCGATAAAGTGAAAACGGTCAGTGCCACCGCAGACAGGACAAGCACCATGTTTACCTTTTGCAGGAATATCAATGCCACAGGCAGGCAATAAGTTTTCCCAATGATACATAGCGGATCTTTTCACGGTCTGGATCAGGTCGAGTGGTTTTTGGCTATCAATGATATCTGAAGATGTAAATTTAGGGTGAGTTTGGGTATGCTGTATATCAGCCATCATCGTTACTCCGTATAACGGTTGTTGGTCAGACGCCTCAGATGTGTGACAGCACACTGGGGCGTTGTTTTTTATGTCATTTTCTTTTATGTGTTATGCCGCTCGTGACTCCTCGATACGTTTCGCAATCCAGTTATCAATTTCTGATTCAATAAAAGCAACTGAGCGAGAGCCGAGTTTGACTTGTTTCGGAAATTCTCCATTTCTAATCAGTTTGTAGATCCACGCTTTGCTATAACCCGTCCGGCGTTGAACTTCCGGCAAACGAATAAGGTTTTCCTTCGACGCTGTCATTGTCATATTTTTTCTCCTGTTGCCGAGTCCTTGAGCGCTCATCGTGGACGTTGTTTGATGACAGGCGGATTATTTAAAAAGCAAGATTAAATGAACAGCGTTAATTGTTTTTCCGATTTGTTGAATTTATTTTTTTAGGAACTTCTACCTTTTCATCGATATTCTGTATAAAAAGCATACTTTGCTGGCACTGCCAACAAAGTATGAAAAATCACCGCTTCTTTACACCCTTTTGCCAAATTTTCCGATCAGGACATTTTTGCCTCGTTCCAGCATCTCCATATGATCCGCATACCATTGCAGCATTTCCCTGCGGCCATCCAGATATTGCGCGTGATTGTAAGTGCCACGAATGCTGTTCTTGTCAACATGAGCAAGCTGCGTTTCGATCCATGCCGTGTTGTAATTTTGGTCGTGCAAGATAGTGCTCATGGTATGTCGGAAGCCGTGACCTGTTGCCCTGCCATCATAACCAATGCGTTTAATAACCTGATTGATGGCAGCCTCACTCATCGGCTTACCTGCATCGTTACGGCCGGGGAAAACGTATTTCCCGCGTCCTGTAATCTCGTGCAGTTTGATAAGGATGGCTTTAACCTGAGTTGATAACGGAACGATGTGCGGGCGGCGCATTTTCATTCGTTCGGCGGGAATTTGCCAGAGATCGTTATCGAAATCGAATTCCGTCCATTCCGATTCTCTCAGCTCAATGGTGCGCACTCCGGTCAGCATCAACATACGTGTTGCTGATTGAGTAACCTGACTTCCGCTATAACCACTCAGGGCGATGAGGAAGTCAGGCATCTGGTCGGCTAAAAGGTGTGGGAAATGCTTTTGTTTGGGTGCTTTGAGCGCTCCGGCAAGATCAGTAACAGGATTGAACTCTGCCCGACCAGTAATAACAGCGTAAGTGAAAATTTGCCGACAAGCCTGTCTGGTTTTCTTCAGTTTATCTAAAACGCCGCGTTGCTCCATTTTTCGCAACACAGCCAGCATTTCAGCAGGTTTAATCTCGGTAACGGCACGTTTACCCATATACGGGAAGATGTCTTTTTTCAGATATTCCAAAATATCTTCGGCATACCCTTTTGACCAATTAGGACGCTTATATTCGTGCCATTCAATAGCGATGGATTCAAAACTATTGCTGACCGCAAAGACCTTAGCGGCCTTTTCCACCCTCTTTTCCTCTATCGGATCATTACCGTCTGACAGCGTTTTTCGTGCGTCATTTCTCTTGATTCTTGCTTCGGCAAGGGAGATTTCAGGATATACCCCTAATGCGAGCAATTTTTCTTTGCCTGCGATCCGGTACTTCAACCGCCAATAGCGTGAGCCATTCGGGTTAACCAATAGATAGAGTCCGCCGCCATCGGCAAGTTTATAGGGTTTTTCTTTAGGCTTTGCAGTGTCCACCTGTCGGGCTGTTAGTTTCACTTGGGGGTATCTCACTTCATTGAACCTGAACATACCCCTAAATATACCCCTATAAGATCGTAGATTTCAACATACCTGACTAGACTATGGGAGAACGAAAAAAGGCTAATGCTACGGATTTAATGGGATTTTGTAGACTTCGGAAGACGTTAAGATATGAAAGGATGGTACGCCCTACAGGATTCGAACCTGTGACCTACGGCTTAGAAGGGCAAAAACTATAGATTTCAGGTGGTTTCCTCTGGTTTCAATCAGTTTCATCATCATGATTTAAAATGATTTTTATACCTTGCGCGGTTTCATATAGTTTCATATCATTTCATCATAACTTGACCCGTTACTTGACCTGTTGTGAGGAGTGTTTCCAATGGCTAGCACCTTATTGACTGATAGCAAAATCCGTGGCCTGAAACCCAAAAAGTCAGCTTATTATACATGGCAAGCATCAGCAACACGAGGGACTGGTAGATTAGGAGTCAAGATATATCCATCAGGAAGAAAAGTTTTTATCTACCGTTATTTCAATAATGGGAAAGAGAAATTTATTAACTTAGGTGATTTCCCCGCCCTTTCCTTGGCAAAGGCATTATCTAAATCACAAGATGCTGCTGCTAATATTTCGGCTACTGAAAAAGTTATTATAAATCACGCTACAATCGAGCAACTATTTAAAGATTATATCTCTGATCAAAAACGTCGAGGTAAACGATCATACGACAAAACCGAATACAGGCTGAATCAAGTATTGGATAGTCAGCATATTGATAGAAATGCTCCAGCAAAAGATATAACCCCAGACCACATTAAAAGAGTATTAGCTGAGTTTATTTCACGTGGTGCTGTTGCTGGTTCAAATAAAGTACGTTCAAATCTTCATGCCGTATTTAATTTTGGTCTATTTGCTGATAACGATCCAGCTAAGCTGAACGAGAAGGTTATTTATGGGCTTGACAGAAATCCTGTAACTGTCGTTCCGCGGCAAGAGGGAGTAGATAAGGCACTGGATAGATTCCTTTCATGGGATGAAATCAAGTCGATTCTAAAGCTGTTTAGAGTTTCAGCGTCAATATTTCCAATCCATCCAGATTACGGTCGATTGTTATTACTCTGTATCTTCACGGGTGGTCAGCGTCCTTGGGAGATAATGACCAATACAAGAGATAACTGGGATAAAAATAATAATACGCTGACAGTACCGCCCCATATTTCAAAAAATAGTGACTACCACGTGATCCCGTTATGTAAATCCGCCACCGAAATATTAGAGCACCAAGCCAAACAATATCCAGACTCGGGATTTTTATTCCCCGGAGAAACAAAAGAAGGTCACTTACTAACTGCTGAGTATGCCAAGCAGATACGCAAATTTTGTACTCGCTATGACTTTGAGAAATTTACGCCAAGGGATATCAGACGGACATTTAAGACACTTGCAGGAGAGATGGGGGTCAGTTCGGAGATGAGGGATAAAGTGCAGAACCATAAGAGGCCCGGTGTTTCATCTAAGCATTACGACCGCTATAGCTACCTAAAAGAAAAACGGGAAATTATAGGGCAATGGGAACGGAAGCTGCTATCACTATAGAACAGAAATCTGCCCTTTAGCATATGGGAATCAGACAAACATTTGTCCGATTTGAAATCGGGAAAATACCCCAGAGGAGGGCTTGAATCTGAGTTGTCCAGTAAAAGCACTGGAAAAAAGGATATATTCTTTCTTTTTCAATGTGTTGCTTGGACATAACGGGCTGGACAAAACGACTTAACCCATTGTTTTTAGGCTGTTATTTTGTGCGCACCTCTTAATGAGGTATGCAAATTCTGTGAGTAAATATCATTTACGCTCAATAGTCTGATAATGGGGCATTGGATTTTGCATCGACGAATTTCGTCGGTAGTGAGTTAATGGGCTTTTAAATCCCATTAGCTAAAATTTCAGCCGATGATTGGAAAACCAAAGTGACGGCCTCGGAAGAATCAAAGGGTTATCGCCAAAGTGGGAATTCCCGCTTAGAGGAACTTTTAACCAACCCTAAACTAAAGTAATTCCTATAGTTAATTCCATACCTCCGTTTGAAACGGAAGAATCAATGGCCTTTATTTATCGTGACACGTCACGAATAACGCGATCGGTGAGTAACGGGTTAAAGGTGAGGAATCCCACCTTTATCTAAGTCGTTGATTTTGCTTAATTCCTGCTCAGGAACGGAATTCAATTAAATCAAGGGGTTAAAATAGGATAATT
>NZ_JADEUF010000116.1 GCF_015163655.1 Xenorhabdus griffiniae
ATAGCCTTTTGTTCCTTTATTGCTCTTTGTTTCGCAACTTAAGGTTATAAAGGCAGGGCTATGTCATTTCAATTCACTATGTCATCTCATCTAGAAAGTCGAGCATCGCGTAAAGTTGTTATTTTTTTGCCTACCTGTTAAGTAATAAGCTGTTAAACAGCGGCTTGTTTAACAATTAGTGGGTAAACTAACTATTTGTTTGTAATAAATTGTTAATCATATCGACTGCGAGTAACCCTTTCCGTATAGTGTCCCAAATTTTCATACTACTTGGCTGTAAGGTGATTTAATGATTATCAGCTTGATTGCTGCGATGGCTATGGATCGAGTTATCGGTATGGAAAATGCCATGCCATGGACTTTGCCGGGTGATTTAGCCTGGTTTAAACGCAATACACTCGGAAAGCCGGTTGTAATGGGGCGAGTGACTTATGAATCGATTGGCCGTCCTTTGCCTGGGCGCCTGAATATCGTTATTAGCAGTCAACCTGCAAATGATGATCGGGTGACTTGGGTTAACTCTATCGAAGCCGCTTTAGCCGCCGTTGGCGATGTTAAAGAAGTGATGGTAATGGGAGGGGGAAAAATTTATGAGCAATTTATTCCTCTGGCTAATCGTATGTACCTGACTCACATTGATGCAGAAGTGATTGGTGACACGCATTTCCCTGATTATGAACCTGATGAATGGAATTCAACGTTTACCGAATATCACGATGCAGATGAAAACAATTCCCATGGCTATTGTTTTGAAATTCTGGAACGCCGAGAGTGAGTTTATCTTACGTGCGGAGTGCCTTGGGGCACTCCAGTGTCACCGGCAGGTTTATTATTTATCAGACTTATGATTTGAGTAATGATTCTTGGCTGAAATATTGTTTATCTTCCCAACGAAGCAGGGTTAATTTACCTCCCCAACAGCACCCCGTATCTAAGGCGTAGATACCAGAAGGTGTGCCTTGACCTTCCAGAGCTGCCCAGTGACCAAAGGCGATTGAATAGTCTTCAGGAATGCTGCGTGGTAATTCAAACCAGGGTTTGAGTGGAGCAGGTGCATTTTCCGGTTTAGATTTACAATTCATATCCAATTGACCATTTGGAAAACAATAACGCATTCTGGTCAAAGCATTGGTACTGTAACGCAATCGAGCAAGTCCGCTTAACTCTGGCGTCCAATTGTTCGGCATATCCCCATACATTTCATTGAGAAACAAAGGATAACTGTCGCTGCGAAGAATAGCTTCCACTTCACGGGCACATATTTTGGCTGTTTCCAGATCCCATTGTGGGGTTAGCCCGGCATGTGCCATGACGAGTTTCAGTTCTTCATCGATTTGCAGCATTGGCTGTTTTCTTAACCAATTTATTAATTCATCGACATCCGGTGCTGCGAGTAATTCATCCAGCAAATCTTTCGGTTTATTGCGGCTGATTTTAGCGTAAACCGCTAACAGATGCAGATCGTGATTGCCCAATACCAGTTTTACTGCGGAGCCGAGTTGCTTAATGTAGCGAAGGACTGCCAGTGAATCAGGGCCACGAGCGATCAGATCGCCGGTCAACCATAAAGTGTCTTCACTGGAATTAAAATCGACTTGTTCTAACAAGGCGCGAAGTTCACGATAACAGCCGTGAATATCGCCAATAAGGTATGTAGCCATAATTAATTTATCAGTGTTGGAATAGCCAGCCGGAACACCGGAATGGCGACACGGAATGGACGACCATCGTGATCGATCATGTTATAGTGGCCTTCCATTGTCCCCAGAGGTGTTTCTAAAATAGCGCCACTGCTGTAGCGATATTCTGTTCCCGGTGGGATCAAAGGTTGTTTTCCCACAACCCCTTCACCCTGAACTTCGGTTTGGTTACCATCACTGTTGGTAATGCGCCAGTAACGGCTAATAAGTTGCACAGGGGAATGCCCAAGATTACGAATTGATACAGTATAAGCAAACACAAAACGTTGTTGTTCCGGCTGTGATTGACTTTCTATGTAAGTACTTTGTACTTGAATATGAATTCTTGGTTCATTGAGCATAGGTACCTCCTGTTGCTGCAACGCCTGTTTATTTGTTTAGGCAATTTCAGGTTGAGATGATAACCAGTTCGCCATCTTACAGTATTGCTCGACAGAGATGTTTTCAGCCCGCGTGTTTGGATCAATACCCAATTCAGTTAACTGTTCAACAGAAAAAATATTCCCAAGGCTATTGCGGATCGTTTTTCTCCGTTGGTTAAATGCCTGAGTTGTGATCCGGGCTAACATGCGAATGTCTTGAACAGGGTAAGGCATACTCTTGTGTGGGATCAAACGCACAATAGCAGAATCCACTTTGGGCGCGGGTGTAAATGCCGTTGGCGGTACTTCAAGCACAGGTATCACCTGACAGTAGTATTGCGCCATCACACTTAAGCGTCCATAGGCTTTACTGTCAGGCCCCGCGACAAGGCGATTCACAACTTCTTTCTGCAACATAAAGCTCATATCAGCGATAGCATCAGTATAGCTAAAAAGATGGAACATTAACGGCGTAGAGATGTTATAAGGCAAGTTACCAAATACACGCAAGGGTTGCCCATGTTCTTTAGCAATCTGACCAAAATCAACGGTCATCGCATCTTGTTGAATGATTGTTAGCTTATCTTTCAGTTTGGGGTGGACGTGCAGACGAGCCGCTAAATCACGGTCAAGCTCGACGACAGTCATCTTATCCATGCGTTCACCCACGGGTTCTGTCAATGCTCCCAGACCTGGGCCGATTTCCACGATGGCTTGGCCAGCCTGTGGGTTCATCGCATTGACAATGCTATCAATAATAAATTGATCGGTTAAAAAGTTTTGCCCGAAACGTTTACGGGCATGGTGCCCTTGATGGACTTTGTTATTCATTACTGTTTTGTATCATTTTAATTGCTAGATTCAATGCGGTGATAAAACTACCCACATCAGCTTGACCTGTCCCCGCCAGCTCCAGTGCTGTGCCATGATCGACAGAAGTTCGGATAAATGGCAGCCCTAACGTAATATTTACGGCTCTGCCAAAACCTTGGTATTTTAACACGGGTAACCCTTGATCGTGATACATCGAAAGCACGGCATCAGCATGATCTAAATATTTGGGTTGGAACAGGGTATCCGCAGGTAATGGACCTTCCAACCATATCCCTTCCGCTCTCAGACTATCTAAGGCAGGAATGATGATATCTATTTCTTCATGTCCCATATGCCCACCTTCACCGGCATGAGGATTCAGGCCGCAAACATAGATATGGGGACGGGGAATACCGAATTTGGTTTTTAGATCATGATTGAGAATGGTGATAACTTCCCGCAGGGAATCAAACGTAATTGCTTTAGGGACATCCAGAATCGGCAGGTGCGTGGTTGCCAGCGCTACCCGTAGCTCTTCCGTTGCCAACATCATGACCACCCTTGAGCATTGGCTGTGGTCAGCAAAAAACTCAGTATGTCCAGTAAAAGCCACGCCTGCATCATTAATGACACCTTTATGTACAGGTCCTGTTACCAGTGCAGAAAACTCCCCACTTAGGCAACCATCGCAAGCTCTTGCTAAAGTTTCCGTGACGTAAGTACCGTTTTTCCGGTTTAATTCCCCTGCAATCGTCGGGGAGTGGAGGTTAACGGGCAGGATGGTTAGGGTTCCGGCTGCCTGTGATGAAGAAATATGTTCTGGAGAATAAGTTTGCAGTTGCAGGGGTAAATTCAGTTGCTTAGCTCGGGAAAGCATCAGCTCTGGATCAGCACAGACAACCAGTTGGCTAGGCCACTCTTTTTGAGCCAAGGCAATGACTAAGTCAGGGCCAACCCCGGCTGGTTCGCCGGGGGTAATGACGATGGGTTTATTATTGTGCATTGCTACCATCTAAAATTTTCACATAAGCAGAGGCGCGTAATTCCTGCATCCAGTTTTGTGCCTCTTCATTAAATTTACGGTTAAACAGCAGGCGGTAGGCGCGATCTTTCTGTGCAGCGTCTGTTCTGTCAACTTTGCGGCTATCCAGCAGTTGGATTAAGTGCCAGCCGAAAGAGGAGTGAACAGGCTGGCTGATCTCACCTTTTTGCAACGTCATCAACGCATCACGGAAAGCAGGATCGTAAGCGCTCGGCAAATTCCAACCCAGTTCTCCACCACGCATGGCTGAACCTGGATCTTCAGAATGTGCTTTTGCGGCTTCTTCGAATGAGGTTTTGCCACTTAAGATCTCTTCTCTGAGTTTCATCAACTCGTTGCGTGCCTGTTCATCATTCATAATAGGTGATGTTTTCAGCAGAATATGACGAGCATTCACTTCAGTGACGGCAATAGACGTCTGACCACCACGGATATCATTCACTTTCAGAATGTGAAAGCCAACGCCGGAACGAATTGGGCCAATAATCTGTCCCTTATGAGCAGATTGAAGCTGTGCAGCAAACAGGGGGCGCAATTCTTGCAGTTTGCTCCAACCCATATTTCCCCCTTTCAGGGCTTCGGGATCACTGGAATAGGAGAGCGCTAATTTGCCGAAATCGACACCATTGTGGAGTTCAGATAAGATTTTTTTAATCGTGGTTGCCGCTTTTTCTACCTGCTCCTGGCTTGGGTTTTCCGACAGAGGGATCAGGATCTGGCTGAGATTTATCTCAGAGTCCTGACTGTTTTGGTTGCTGATTTGATTAGCCAGTGAATCAACTTCCTGTGGCAGGATAGTAATGCGGCGGCGTACCTCATTGTTACGTACTTCTGCAATCATCATTTCCTTGCGGATCCGATTACGGTAAGTATCAATGCTCATTCCCTCTGCGATCAGATTTTGTTTTAACTGGGCAAGGCTCAAGTGGTTTTGAGCCGCAATATTCGTGATCGCAGAATCTAAGGCTTGATCAGGGATAGTTAGCTGCATCCGGTTTGCCATTTGCAGAACAATATCATCCATAATCAGGCGCTCAAGGATTTGGTGACGCAATGTTTTTTCATCCGGTAATTGCTGGCCTGCATGTTTTGCATTGAGTTTAACGGATTGTAAAAGGCTGTTAACGTCACTTTCCAGTACGACATCATTGTTAACAACGGCAGCAACCTTATTCAGCTCTTGTGGAGCCGCCATTGCGACAGAGTTTACTGAAAACATCAATCCGAAAATGAGCGATTTCCAGTTCTTCATACGTTTCCCATCATATCAATCCCGCCTTGGCGGGGTTATTTTGTTTACATTGCGTTTATCGGCATCAGAATGCACGTTGGTATGGAAGAATACCTTGCTCCAACATTTTCTGACTCCCTAAACTATGATTGTTACTTAAGCCACGAAGTTCAACATTGAATGACCATTTGTTGTCATATTGACTGCTGTCGAAGCGCCAGTCGGTGATCTTGCGTTCATAACCTACACTGACTGCCCAGCAGCAAGTGTTGTATTGCAAACCGACCATTTGGGTTGCAGGCTGTTTCTCTTTGGTATCGTAGTAATAAGCCCCGACAAACGCCCAACGATCTGACAACGGCCAACTTGCTACCATACCAATCTGAGAAATTCCTTGTTGGTAAGCGGGTGCGCCCCCCTTGAGTGTGGCTTGAATATAATTGCGATCAACAAAACGGTAGCTTAACTGCAACATGCGGTCAGCGTCACGACGGTATTCCATGATGGCATTACCCATAGTGAAGTCGTCCAGACGATTGTCATATTGCAACCCGCCTTTGATGCCCCAGGAATCATTGATTCTCCAGTGTACATCTCCAGCCCAGGTTGTCGCCCCCGTTCCTTTTTTGTTCCCAATGATATCCTTACTACCTAAGACAGAGTCAGTATCTTCGGTACGTGGACGTTCAAAATGGTAAATTTGACCTACGGACAGGCTAAAACGTTCAACTAAATCTTCATCATAAATACGGGTAGTCACACCAGCGGTAAATTGATTAGCAGACGAAACACGGTCTAACCCACTGTAGAAGCGATCTCGGAACAATCCAGTATAATCCGATTGTAGCAGAGAAGAATCAAAGTTATTGATGTTGTTTTGATTCTTATAAGGCACATAGAGATATTGAACGCGCGGTTCCAGCGTCTGGGTGAAGCCTTGGTTAAAATACATAGCGCGTTCAAACACCATCTTCGCATCTGATTTAAACACCGGCAGAATACGGTTTACCGAACTTTCCAATGCAGGTATCTCAGTGTTGGATTTAGTTGTTTCAGTAAGATCCTGTTGATAATGGGTTGCCATCAACTTAAATTCATTATTGATGCTCGCCCAGCCATTGGAGAGTGGTAAGTTAATGGAAGGTTCCAGGTGCCAGCGTGTTCCATCTGGCCACTGATTACCAACACTGGTAAATTTGGCCACCTGAGCGTAAGTACGAAAATCAAACGGTCCCAAATCATTTTTATAGTAGTTGAGATCTAACTGAGGCGCTGTTCGGTAAGCTTTTCCTCTATCACTAGGGGTAAAGATTTGGAACTGTTTGGTTGTAAGTGTGGCATTCCAGTTTTGTTGGGCATAGCCAATACTGAATTTCTGAGTAGCATAGCCATCGGTGCTGGAACCGTATTGTGAACTGAAGTCATTGAAATAGTTCGGATCACTGACTTTGGTATAATCAGCACTGAAACGCCAAACCTGATTCATGACACCACTGTGATTCCAGTAGAACAACCAGCGGCTGTTGCTATCCCGCTCAGGTCTGGCCTTGAGCCTTTTATCCTCTTTATACAGACGATCCTGATCAATCCAATCCAGCGCAACTGTACCGGTCCCCGCTTTGGTGAGATAACGGAATTCATTATCGAGCTTCAAACCCCGCATCGTGATGAGATGAGGAGTAATCGTGGCATCATAGTTAGGGGCAATGTTCCAGTAGTATGGCAGCAGAAATTGGAAGCCATCTTTGTTGGAAAAACTGGCATTTGGAATTAAGAAACCAGAACGACGTTTATTACCGATAGGTAATTGCAAATATGGTGTATAAAATACCGGCACATTGGCAACGCGAAAACGGGCATTCCAGATTTCGGCGACTTCTTCTTCACGGTCAAGAATGACTTCAGAACCCACGACACTCCAGCTGTCATTACCGGGCAGGCAAGAAGTGAATATCCCATTATTCATGATGGTATAGCGGTTCTCATCACGCAGCATCATCTTATCTGCGCTGCCACGTCCTTGACGACCAACCAACTGATACTTACCTTGTTCCACATCGGTATCTTTATTGTTCAGATTCGCCCAGGCGCGGGGTCCCTTCAAAATGATTTGAGGGTCATCATAGCTGACATTACCCACTGCGGTAACAGTGCGCACAGGTTCTTTATCCTGCTTTTGTGTCTGTTCGAGCCGAACTTTATCGGCTATCAGTGTTTTATTTCCCTGTTGGATATTTACATTGCCAATGAACTCAGCCGCATTGGGGTATTCACCGTGAGAATCATCGGACTGAATATAGACTGGCAGTTTATTAGGATCGCCTGTGATAATCGGCTTATCGTAGACAGGTACACCCAGCATACATTGTGCTGCAAGGTCAGCATGAGCTTGCTGACTATAAAGTGCTGCCCATACCATTGTGGCCAGCAGGGTAGGATAACATTTATTCATAGATGTTTATGCGGTTCCGTCATCAGTGGCATCGTGCCGGCAAACGCTCAGAGACTAACGTAGTTGAGAGATATGCGCCAGAGTAAAGTTTAACTTTGCTAATCTTGTTGTTAGGCACAGAGCTTAATGGATAGTATGATAATGCAAAATTGCGCTCAGAGCATTGGGGAATTGACGACTATATGCAGTATTGGGGAAAATTATTCGGATTGATATTTGGGATTGCATCTGGTGCGGGTTTTTGGGGGATTGTGATTGGCTTAGTGCTTGGTCACATCCTTGACAAAATCAGGATGCAGAAATTGGGTGGGACGACGAAAGGCCCAACCCGACAGGCGCTGTTTTTTCGCAGTACTTTTCAAGTATTGGGGCATTTAACCAAAGCAAAAGGTCGGGTAACAGAAACGGATATCCAGCTCGCCACCCAATTGATGAACAGAATGCAACTGCATGGTGAGGCACGGCTTTCCGCGCAGCAGGCGTTTCGTGAAGGCAAACAATCCCAATTTCCTTTGCGTAAAACAATGCAACAATTACGCCGTGCTTGCTTCGGTCGTTCTGACCTGATCCGCATGTTCCTGGAAATTCAGTTACAAGCAGCATTTGCTGATGGCGAACTGCATCCCAATGAAAGAAAAGTTCTGTTTGTCATTGCCGAAGAATTAGGTATTTCCCGTATTCAATTTGAACAATTCCTTGCCATGATGGAAGGCGGACGCCATTTCAATGGACAATACCAGCAGTATGGGCGCCATCAAGGTCGTGAACAGCAGCGTGCAACATTGGAAGATGCTTGTAAGGTATTGGGTGTCAATAAACAGGATGATGCGACCACCATTAAGCGAGCTTATCGAAAACTGATGAGTGAGCATCATCCCGATAAACTGGTGGCAAAAGGTTTACCACCAGAAATGATGGAACTGGCGAAACAAAAGACGCAGTCCATCCAGTCGGCTTACGATTTGATTAAAAAGGAGCGGGGCTTTAAATAGCGCTCATTAAAATTCGGCTTTACACTCAAAATGCATGGGGGTGCCATAAGCCGGATGAGTAATAAAGAGTTCTTGAGCATGTAATTGTAGGCGAGGCGCCATTTCCCTTGCCTGCGTATGAGCATAGAACTTATCTCCCAGAATGGGATGCTCTAGTGCCAGCATATGCACACGAAGTTGATGAGAACGTCCTGTGATTGGTGCGAGCCTGACGCGCGTTGCCTGGCCCTCATATTCCAGTACCTGATACTCAGTTTGTGCGGATTTGCCTG
The DNA here is from genome assembly GCF_015163655.1 of Xenorhabdus griffiniae. Lineage (GTDB taxonomy): Bacteria > Pseudomonadota > Gammaproteobacteria > Enterobacterales > Enterobacteriaceae > Xenorhabdus > Xenorhabdus griffiniae. The sequence goes on from NZ_JADEUF010000116.1 coordinate 8,865, forward strand.
TTTCAAAACAGACTTTTTGTTTCGGGCGATTCGGCCAGTCGCAGATTAAGGGCAGATCCACTAAGCCTTTTTCCGGCTCCAGCTTTCCCCACACCCGCGCGATATAGATTTTTTTCGGCTCACGCTCACGGAACTGGCGTTTCAACTCACGCTCGGCGGCTTTTGTCAGCGCCACGACCATAATACCGCTGGTGGCCATATCCAATCGATGGACTGATTCGGCGGCCGGAAATTCAGCTTGTATCCGCGTCATGATACTGTCCTTGTGCTCTTCTGCTTTACCCGGCACAGAGAGCAATCCACTGGGTTTGTTGACAACCATAATGTGCTCGTCCTGATACAGCACATATAACCAAGGATCTGTCGGGGGATTATAAGACTCCAGCATAGTGGCTCCAATGGGTCGGAAAAAATTGGTTTCCCCAGGGGCATTTTGCGGAAAATGCCCCTGAGTTTACCGAGTGACAGGTTATTGATGTCTGCTTATTGGTGAGAAATAACCACCAAACGAATCGCATCCAGACGCCAGTTGGCCTGATCAAGATTGAGCAGCAGATGCTTATGCTCGGAGCTAATCGCTTCCAGCTCATCATCACGGATATTCGGGTTAACCGCTTTCAGGGCTTCCAGACGTGACAACTCAGCCGACAGCGCTTCATCTGCTTCTTTCTTCGCTTTTTCAATTAACGCCCGTGCTTGCTCTTCGATCAGAGGCTCCGATTGTTGCAAGATAGCATGAACCTCTTTCTGTACCGCATTAACCAGCTTGCTGGCGTTATGGCGGTTAATCGCGTTTAGCTGACGGTTGAAGCTTTCAAACTCAACCTGAGGCGCCAGATTGGTGCCTTTCAGATCCAACAAAAGGCGCACTGGCGTTGGTGGCAAGAAACGGGTCAATTGCAGGTGCTTCGGTGCTTGGGCTTCAACAACGTAAATCAACTCAACCAGCAGCGTCCCAACGGGCAGCGCTTTGTTTTTCAGGATGGAAACGGCACAGCTTCCCGTATCTCCCGACAGGATTAAATCCAGGCCATTGCGAATGATTGGGTGTTCCCAGCTCAGGAACTGAGTATCTTCGCGGGAGAGGGCTTTTTCGCGGTCAAACGTAATCGAGCAGCCATCTTTGGGTAATCCAGGGAAATCAGGTACCAGCATATGATCGGATGGATGCAAGGCAATAATATTGTCGCAGCGATCTTCCTGATTGATACCAATGATATCAAACAAATTCAGGGCAAAATTCACCAGATCCGTGTCGTTATCTTGCGCAGCAATCTTTTCTGCCAGCTTCTGGCCTTGCTCGCCACCGTTGGAATTCATCTCCAGCAGACGGTCACGTCCTTGTTCCAATTGCTGTTTAAGTTTCTCATGATGCCCGCGACATTCGGTAATAAACTCACTGAAGCCAGTTTGTTCATTAGGTTTAGCCAGGAAATTGAGCAGGTTTTCATAATACTTGTCATAGATGGCGCGGCCTGTTGGACAAGTATGCTCAAAGGCATCCAGCCCTTCGTGATACCAGCTCAGGAGAATGGATTGCGCCGTATTTTCCAGATAAGGCACACTGATTTTGATATTACGATTTTGCCCGATACGATCCAGACGACCGATACGCTGCTCCAGTAAATCAGGGTTGAATGGCAAATCAAACATGACAAGCTGATTGGCAAACTGGAAGTTACGTCCTTCTGAGCCAATTTCAGAACAAAGCAGCACTTGTGCGCCTTCTTCCTCAGAAGCGAAGTAAGCGGCGGCACGGTCACGCTCCAGCAAAGACAAGCCTTCGTGGAACACAGCACTGCGAATGCCTTCGCGTTCACGCAAAACTTGTTCCAGTTGCAGTGCCGTTTCTGCTTTGGCACAGATCACCAGTACTTTCTCATCGCGGTTTGCCATCAAGAAACCCATCAGCCATTCTACGCGGGGATCGAAATTCCACCATGTGGCATTTTCCCCTTCGAATTCCTGATAAATCCGCTCAGGATAGAGCATATCTTTGGCGCGAGACTCCACTGTCTTTTTGGCACCCATGATTTCAGAAACCTTGATTGCCGTCTGATATTGGGCCGGCAATGGTAACTTGATCTCGTGCAATTCACGATGTGGGAAACCTTTCACACCACCACGGGTGTTACGGAAAAGCAGGCGGCTGGTGCCGTGACGATCCATCAACATAGTGATCAGTTCGCGGCGCGCATCTTCGCTCTCCCCATCCTGATTGCTGTTTGCGGCTTTCAGCAGAGGTTCGATATCCTGTTCGCTGATCAGTTCGACAATGGCATTTTGCTGGTCATTGTTCAGGGTGTTACCGGATAACAGCAACGTCACAGCATCTGCGACAGGGCGGTATTTCTGTTGTTCATCAAGAAAAGCCTGATAATCGTGGAAACGATTTGGGTCCAGCAGGCGCAGGCGGGCAAAGTGGCTTTCTTGCCCCAACTGCTCTGGTGTTGCCGTTAACAATAGGACGGACGGGATTTGTTCTGCCAATTGTTCGATAACTTGATATTCGCGGCTTGGCGATTTTTCACTCCACGCCAGGTGGTGAGCTTCATCCACCACCATCAAATCCCAGCTTGCTTCCAGCAGAAGCTCAAAACGTTGCTTATTGCGGCGAACAAAATCTAAGGAACAGATAATCAACTGTTCGGTTTCGAATGGATTATCGCTGTCATGCAGTGCTTCGCTATAGCGGTCATCATCAAACAGCGAAAAACGCAGATTGAAACGGCGCAGCATTTCCACCAGCCATTGGTGTTGCAAGCTATCTGGCACAATAACTAACACACGTTCAGCCCGTCCGGCCATTAATTGCTGATGGATAATCATCCCGGCTTCAATGGTTTTCCCCAGGCCGACTTCATCTGCCAGTAATACACGTGGTGCGTGGCGTTTACCCACTTCATTGGCGATGTGTAACTGGTGAGGGATCAAACTGGCACGGATGCCACGCAGCCCACTTTCTGCCAAACGGAACTGTTCGCTTTGGTGCTTACGGGCGCGAAAACGCAACGCAAAGCGATCCATGCGGTCAATTTGACCTGCAAACAAGCGATCCTGTGGTTTGTTAAACGTCAGCTTGCTATCCAAAAAAACTTCCCGCAAGCAGATATTTTCTTCTTCCGTATCCAGACGTGTACCAACATAGATCAGCAGGCCATTATCTTGTTGGACATCATTAATCTTGAGTTTCCAGCCTTCGTGACTGGTTACGGTATCGTCCACATTAAACATAACGCGGGTGATGGGGGAATCATTGCGTGCGTAAAGGCGGTTTTCTCCGCTGGCAGGGAAGAGCAACGTTACCATGCGCGCATCAAGCGCCACGACTGTTCCTAATCCAAGTTCGCTTTCTGTATCGCTTATCCAGCGTTGACCAAGAGTAAATGGCATAAATTTTGGCTCAGTTTTCTGTTAGACAATATTATTTATGGTTGCAGGATGGCTGCTTTTGTTGGATATCGATCGTTATTAGTTATCGATAGGGATAGTTTTCAATTGCATTTTACAACCCCTGATTTTTGATAAAAGGATCGTAAAAGTACAATGGCCCATTAGAGGGGCGATATGTTAATTGAAGCTGAGCAAGCCGTCACCTGCAAAAATATCCATTATTCGAAAGAGATGCTCATTTGCCCTGTCAGCAGAGGCATAAAGTCATCTTGAACAAATGGCGGCATCGATTGTGCGAACCAGATGATTTTGTGGCGCGAGGTCATCGAGTGAGCGTGTTTCAGAGGGAAAACGTCTGGAGAGGGGGTATTCTTACTATGGCGGCAAGCTCCATTGGGTGAACGGGATCTGATTAAATCAAAGTGCCGGAAAAAAATCAGCACCTTGTCAGTAATCTGAGCATATATACGCATTAAACTTCAAGTTGCCATTGACAACACGCTATGAAACCTGATTTCTCCCCGCTTTGCGCTGAGGAATCCCCAGAAAATAGACAAGCATAGCGTTGTGTGATCTACTGATTGTTCCACCAAGTCAATAGGGTCACTGCTATGCCTGCACGTCAAGTATGCCATAACT
>NZ_JADEUF010000117.1 GCF_015163655.1 Xenorhabdus griffiniae
TTAAAATTCTATTTATTAACAATGACGCTTAAATTTATAAAAAGCAATTAGATTTTTTTTATGGTCATTAACCAAGAGTTAATTAAAGTAAACATCTATACGCGTTATCTTTCAAGTTGCTCATTATAAGATAACGTAACTCATTGTTTCTCCCCGCTTCGCGGGGAGAAACAATATTAATCTTGAAGTGAGATGGGTATATATCGGTTTCAAAAAGTGATGATGAACATCTACATTACTCTGTCTTCATAGTTTCAACAACCTTAACCAACTAAGTTATTAATTCTGAATTAGGTGTGGAATATCGGTTAGAATAAAATTGGCGAAATGGGAGGTGATTTTCAGCTATCACAGGCCACACAGTGACTTGAAAGGTAACCACTTATAAGGGCCTGTAAAAAAATGAGAACGTAAAAGTGTCCTGTCAGTCGACATCAAAACAGATTTATTTTTTATCCGCACAATGATTATCAAACATTATTACAATAATCCCTTATTTTGAAATATACGTTGATAAATTTCATGTACTACTTGTTCTTTTCTCTTATTATAGTCCATTACCTGTTTAACATTATTTTTTGCAGTTATCTTCGCAGCAATATATCGCTCACAATCTTCAGGATGTTCTCTAAGCCAATCACGAAACCAAATATGTCGGATGTGTTCAGGGCAATCAGGGCCAAAAACATGGAGATTAACTCTAGGTTTTGCCAAGCGAAGACATCGATGTTGATAAAAACTCGGTTCACGAACCGTTAAATCATAACCAAGCCGCTCCAATGCTGGTACATATTTTTCTTCTTGAGTTGGATCTTCCACAATAAGATCAATATCAATAACAGGTTTGGCAACCATCCCTGGAACAGCCGTTGATCCAACGTGCTCAATATTCAAGATAACGTTGCCAAGTGTTTCTTTGATAATCGAAGAAAGTTGTTGCCATGTAGCCAACCATTCAGGACTATATTCTACAACGTCAATCACCTCTTCAGTAGGTTTACCATATACCCAGGGATTTTCATCAGGATCAGGCTCAGGGAAGAAGATAATATCTTTAGTATTTATCACTAACTCACTCCTTATTTTTTTCTTAAGATGGAAAAATAAGTAATAATCTGATTTAACATAAATATATTGTGATATACCAATCTCACTTCAAGATGCGTGTGATTTCTCCCCGTGAAGCGGAGAGAAATCACGTTTCATATTGCGTTGTAAATTGCAACTTGAAGTTTAATGTGTATGAATGTAATTCATTGTAATAAAAATAACAATGTTTATTTAGTCTATTAATCTATATACCATTTTTGCGAATTTTGATTTTTGACAAACTTGCACTTAATCACCTATTTATTGGTACTTTATTCCCCAACAGTTCAAGTATGTCCCTCTCGTTGGACTCTTGACCTTTTCGTGTTATAAATCAAAAAATAGCTCATGTAAAAATTTCAATTAGTACCCTTTACCTCTTCTTTTGTAAAAATAAGATAGTCTGGCGTCGAGCTGCCCCCGACACTAAATCAGCCTGATCCTGAGTATGAAGAAAAAATAGTGCATATTAACCAGGCGTTATTGCAGGCATCAACAGAAAACTAAGTGTCTTATGAAGATGAAGTGGATATTCGCTTTAACCCTAAGATCGGCCCAGATTGGTACTTCAAGGGCCAGCAAAAACGGATTGTCACACTAGGTCAAAACCAAAAATTTTATCTTACCGGTTGTTATAATGCCTAAAATCGAGAAATCGTCTACACGGGATATGGAAGGAATAACTCTCAATTATTTATCAATATATTATAAGAGTTAAGACGGCATTATCGTTAGGTAAAAGCACTCACGTTAATTTTAGACGATTACAAAATCCATAACATCCGGTTAGTTGAAGTGTGGTTGGTACAAAATTTGACAGTCAGCTTATTATTTTTCCCAGTGTATTCATTATTACTGAATAAAATAGAACGGTTGGTAGTTATTGTACGAAACAGTGACCCGAAATCATTGTTAATTTATAACCTAAAAGATAAAGCCTTTATAAAATTTGAAAGAAAGACTGGAGCAGGGCACGTAAGACAGGATCATTTTGAATATGACGAAAATTAAAAAAACGGATGACAAAAAGCCACTGCAAATTCAATCACAGTGGCTTATATGAACAAATCTCAACTAAGAAAAATTACAGTGCAGCGATAGTCTCTTTCTGCGTCAGTAACTTCTCTTTTGCGGCATTGTTGGTCGCCAAGCGTTCGCGCTCTTTGGCAACAACGGCTTCGGGTGCACGGCTGACAAAACCTTCGTTAGCCAGTTTGGTTTCAATACCGCTGATCTCTTTATCCAGCTTCTCGATTTCTTTATCCAGACGAGCCAGTTCTGCATCTTTATTAATCAAACCAGCCATTGGGATTAGCACTTCAGCCCCATTGATCAGTTTGGTGACAGAAACAGGTGCTTCTTCTCCTGCTGCCAACACGGTAACAGAAGAGAGACGCCCCATTGCCTGAATGAAATTGAGGTTTTCAGCGACACGGCGTTGTGCATCATGGTTCGCATCACGCAGCAGAACTTCCAGTGGCTTGCTTGGTGCGATGTTCATTTCTGCACGAATGTTACGCACGGCAATGATCGCTTCCTTGATCCATTCCAGATCGTTCAGTGCCAATTCATCTGCTTTCGCCTGATCGAATTCAGGGAACAGTTGCAGCATGATGGTATCCGCATCAATACCTTTGACCACTTTCACACGCTGCCAGATGGTTTCAGTGATAAATGGAATGATTGGGTGTGCCAAACGCAACAAACCTTCCAAAACTTCAATCAGGGTATGGCGAGCCGCACGGACTTCGGCTTCTGTCCCTTTGTTGATTGCCGGTTTGGACAGCTCCAGATACCAGTCACAGAATTGGTTCCAGGTGAATTCATAAAGAATGTTAGCGGCGATGTCGAAACGGTGAGTATCCAGCGCTTCACGATAGGCTTTAACGGTCTGGTTGAACTCTGCCAGGATCCAGCGATCTGCCAGTGACAGCGACATTTCACCACCGTTCTGGCCGCAATCTTGTCCTTCTGTGTTCATCAACACGAAACGGCTGGCGTTCCACAGTTTGTTACAGAAGTTGCGATAACCTTGCAGGCGCTTCATGTCCCAGTTGATATCACGACCGGTAGAAGCCAGTGCGGCCAGAGTGAAACGCAAAGCGTCAGTACCGTGGGCTTCAATGCCTTCCGGGAACTGTTTTTCGGTACGCTTGCGGATTTTCTCTGCCAGTTGTGGCTGCATCATATTGCCGGTGCGTTTTTCCAGCAGCTCTTCCAGCGAGATACCATCGATCATATCCAGAGGGTCGATGACGTTCCCTTTGGATTTTGACATTTTTTGGCCTTCTTCATCGCGGATCAGGCCAGTCATGTAGACTGTTTTGAATGGCACTTGTGGTTTGCCGTTTTCATCTTTGATGAAGTGCATGGTCAGCATGATCATGCGGGCAATCCAGAAAAAGATAATGTCGAAGCCACTGACCAGCACATCAGTTGGATGGAAGGTTTTCAGCGCTTCCGTCTGCTCAGGCCAGCCAAGGGTAGAGAATGTCCACAGGCCAGAGGAGAACCAGGTATCCAGTACGTCTTCGTCTTGAGTCAGGGTGATATCTGTACCCAGATTGTTCTCGCGGCGAACTTCTTCTTCATCGCGACCAACATAAACGTTGCCTTGTGCGTCGTACCACGCCGGAATACGGTGGCCCCACCACAATTGACGGGAAATACACCAATCCTGAATATCACGCATCCAGGAGTAGTACATGTTTTCGTACTGTTTTGGTACGAACTGGATATCACCGTTCTCAACTGCTTCAAGCGCCACTTTTGCCAGTGGTGCAGTGCGAACATACCATTGGTCGGTCAGCATGGGTTCGATAACCACGCCACCACGGTCGCCGTAAGGGACCGTCAGGTCATGAGGTTTGATCTCAACCAGCAGGCCCTGTTTTTCAAATTCCGCCACAATCGCTTTACGGGCAGCAAAACGCTCCATGCCACGGTATTCGGCAGGAATATCAGTCGAGTAGATAGCGGAAACTTCGCCGTTGCTGTCGAAGACTTCTGCCGCTTCACGAATATCGCCGTCGAAGGTCAGGATATTGATCATTGGCAGGCTATGGCGCTTACCGACTTCATAGTCATTGAAATCGTGGGCTGGGGTGATTTTCACGCAGCCAGTGCCTTTTTCCATGTCAGCATGTTCATCGCCAACAATAGGAATACGGCGGTTCACCAGTGGCAGGAGGATCTCTTTGCCAATCAGATCCTTATAACGTGGATCTTCCGGGTTCACGGCAACACCGGTATCCCCCAGCATGGTTTCTGGACGGGTTGTGGCAACAATCAGGTAGTCTTTGCCTTCTGCAGTCTTAACACCGTCAGCCAGCGGATAGCGCAGGTGCCACATGGAACCTTTTACTTCACGGTTTTCGACTTCCAGATCAGAAATCGCCGTGCGCAATTTCGGGTCCCAGTTAACCAGGCGTTTGCCACGGTAAATCAGATCATCCTGATACAGGCGAACAAAGGCTTCTTTAACCGCTTTGGACAAACCTTCATCCATAGTGAAGCGCTCACGCTCCCAATCTACGGAGTTACCCAGACGGCGCATCTGGTTGGAGATATTGCCACCCGATTCTGCTTTCCACTGCCAAATCTTGTCGATAAAAGCTTCACGACCATAATCATGGCGGGTTTTGCCTTCTTCTGCCGCGATCTTACGCTCAACAACCATTTGGGTTGCGATACCCGCATGGTCAGTCCCTGCTTGCCACAGCGTATTTTTACCCTGCATACGTTGGTAACGCACCATAGTATCCATGATAGTCTGCTGGAATGCGTGTCCCATATGCAGGCTGCCGGTGACGTTGGGGGGTGGAATGACGATGCAGAAACTTTCGCGGCTGGTATCGCCATTCGGCTTGAAGTAACCACTCTGTTCCCAGTGGTTGTAAAGGGGTTGCTCTATCTCTGCCGGATTGTACGTTTTATCGAGAGATGGCTCAGATTGCGTTTGAGTAGCGGGTGTCTTTTCCATTGTGTCTTGATATTTAATAGGTTGGCGGGGTTGCCATGGTCAAATTAAAGCCGACGCTACGATAGGATTTATATCGTTCGCGCGCTAACTGTTTCAGATTTTCATCAATAGGAACGAAGTCTATCACTTCATGGAAAGCTGTGGCAAAGTCTGCAAAATGAGGAAGCAGTGTTACTAACACATCGCGGGGGACATTGCCTCTTTTTTGTGGCCAGCATAACTCCACGGGAGCACCGTATCGAGGGCCTTCGCCGGCAAGATTGTGCGGTACAAATTGGCTCGGCTCTCTCTGCCATAATGCTTCGTCTAATTTTTCGGCTTGTTGCTGGCTTTCACAAGCAATCAGAACCCGTTTCCCTGCACGCCATTGATCAGCAGCAAGCTGACATGCCAGCCATTCATGTGGCTGTAGATCATCTGACGATGATTGTTCCGATAACAGCTTTTCTAATAAATAGAAGGTGGCGTTTTTCATAGTTTCTTGGTTGCAAGGTTACTGGAAACAGTAAGGGTATTGCAGTTGCAATACCCTTAATGCCATTAAGCGGCAGGCGCATTAATCATCAGAATTCAAACCTGAACGATTTAACAGGAATTGTGACAGGAGCGCAACCGGACGACCAGTTGCTCCTTTCGCTTTACCTGAACGCCATGCTGTACCCGCGATATCCAGATGTGCCCAGTGGTATTTGCTGACAAAACGGGACAGGAAAGCACCTGCGGTAATGGCACCACCAGAGCGTCCGCACGAGTTTACCATATCTGCAAAATTGGATTCTAACTGTTCGGTATACTCATCAGCCAATGGCAGACGCCATGCACGATCGCCCGCTTGCTCTGAAGCATTCAGCAGCTCATGCGCCAGGGGATTATGGTTGGACATCAGGCCAGTATAGTGACCGCCCAGTGCGATAACACAAGCGCCAGTCAAGGTGGCGACATCGATGACTGATTCCGGTTCAAAACGCTCAACATAAGTCAGCGCATCGCACAGTACCAGACGACCTTCCGCATCGGTGTTTGTCACTTCAACGGTCTGGCCGGACATGGTAGTCAAAATGTCTCCAGGGCGATAGGCGCGTCCGCCAGGCATATTTTCACAACCCGCCAGGACACCGATGACATTGATTGGCAATTGCAGTTCGGCAACAACGCGCATGGCGCCATAGACGGAAGCTGCACCGCACATATCATATTTCATCTCATCCATGCCTTCAGCTGGTTTGATCGAGATGCCGCCGGAATCAAATGTCAGCCCCTTACCCACCAATACGATCGGTTTCGCATTGGCGTCTGCGCTGCCTTTATATTCCATAACGGCCATCAAAGATTCATTCTGCGAACCCTGACCAACCGCCAGATAAGAATTCATACCCAGCTCTTTCATCTGCTCTTCACCAATAACTTTGGTGGTCAGATTAGCCACGTTGTCAGCAAGCTGGCGCGCCTGTGATGCCAAATACGCAGCATTACAGATATTGGGTGGCATATTGGCGAGATCTTTCGCCGCCTTGATACCCGATGCAATGGCAAGACCATGCTGAATAGCGCGTTCACCGCTGTTCAACTCGCGGCGGGTCGGTACATTGAACACCATTTTACGCAGCGGGCGACGTAGCTCATTTTTGCTGCTTTTGAGCTGATCAAAAACATACAATGACTCTTTGGCTGTTTCGACCGCCTGACGTACTTTCCAGTAATTATTGCGTGCCTTCACATGCAGCTCTGTCAAGAAACATACTGCTTCCATTGAGCCGGTTTCGTTGAGGGTATTGATCGTTTTCTGGATAATTTGCTTATACTGGCGCTCATCCAGTTCACGTTCTTTCCCACAGCCTACCAGCAAAATACGCTCTGACAGTACATTTGGAACATGATGTAGCAACAAGGTTTGACCTACCTTGCCTTCAAGTTCACCACGGCGTAATAAGGCACTGATATAGCCATTACTTATTTTGTCAAGTTGCTCTGCGATAGGGGAAAGACGGCGGGGTTCAAACACGCCGACAATAATACAGGCACTGCGCTGTTTCTCCGGGCTACCGCTCTTTACACTAAACTCCATGCGTTCTCCTGAATCTTAAAGACAAAGACGGATACAATCGCTAAAATACCGCGTTCCGCATTCATTCATCCCAAAGAAAATTAACGGTTATGTTAAGCTAAGCATATTATTTTTTGATACTTAGATAACGATAACTATGTTCTAATTGGGAACCAATATATGGAATGCTTTGGTATCATTTTAGCGATGGGGAAGCCAAACTGATTCATATAAATGGTAGATATACGACGAAGTTAGCGACTTTCCTGCAAAAAGACAAGTTTTCACAGGCGTAATAAGCGTGATCATCATTAGATATCTAGTACGGGAAACCCTGAAAAGCCAAATCGCAATACTGTTCATCTTATCGCTGATCTTTTTCAGCCAGAAATTAGTTGAAGTATTGGGTACGGCGGTAGAAGGGAATATTCCCGCAAATTTGGTTTTATCGTTGTTAGGTTTAGGTGTGCCAGAGATGGCGCAGCTTATTTTGCCCCTGAGTTTATTTCTTGGGGTATTAATGACGTTTAGCAAACTCTATACCGAAAGTGAAATCACCGTCATGCATGCCTGCGGGTTGGGCAAGAGTGTATTGGTGAAATCAGCCCTTATTCTGGCTCTATTCACATCAGCGTTGGCGGCAGCTAACGTTATCTGGATCACGCCGTGGTCTGCCAAATATAAAGCGCAAGTCCTGGCGGATGCAAAAGCCAATCCAAGCCTTGCGGCGATCATGGAAGGGCGGTTTAAACCTTCACGTGATGGCAACATGGTGCTATACATCGGTAATGTGAAGGGCAATTCGTTTGAAAATGTGTTCCTGGCCCAGCTCCGCCCAGCGAATGATCAGCGTCCTTCTGTGGTCATTGCAGATGGCGGACATATGGAAGAACGCCCGAATGGAAATCAGGTGGCGGTACTCCATCAAGGAATGCGCTATGAAGGTACGGCATTATTGCGTGATTTCCGCATTACTGAGTTCACTAATTATCAGGCTGTGATTGGACACCAAAAGGCAGATATCGATAATAAAGTTGAACAAAAATCGATTGAACAGCTTTGGCATGACACCGACAACGACTCCCGCGCAGAATTTCACTGGCGCCTGACGTTGGTCGCTTCGGTGCTGATCATGGCGTTGATGGTAGTGCCGTTAAGTGTCGTGAATCCGCGTCAGGGGCGGATACTCAGTATGTTGCCTGCCATGTTGCTCTACCTGATTTTCTTCCTGTTACAAAGCTCCCTGCATTCCAATGGCAGTAAAGGTAAACTTGATCCTCTGTTCTGGATGTGGTTGGTCAACGGAGTGTATTTTGCGTTGGCTATGACGATTAATTTGTGGGATACCGTACCCATGCGCAAACTGCGTTCACGCTTTAAGATTCAAGGAGCGTCATAATGTTTGGGGTATTGGATAGATATATTGGCCGGACCATCCTGCAAACCATCCTGATGACTTTATTTATGCTGGTATCGCTTTCCGGCATTATTAAATTTGTCGATCAGCTCCGCAAAGTCGGGCAGGGGGAATATACTGCATTTTCCGCTGGTATTTATACCCTGCTGAGCATTCCCAAAGATATTCAGATCTTCTTCCCAATGGCTGCTCTGCTTGGGGCTTTATTGGGCTTGGGAGCACTGGCAACACGTAGTGAGTTGGTGGTTATGCAGGCCTCTGGCTTTACCCGCCTGCAAGTGGCGGGATCAGTCATGAAAACCGCTATTCCGCTGGTCTTGCTGACGATGGTGATTGGCGAATGGGTTGCTCCGCAAGGAGAGCAGCTTGCCCGTAATTATCGCTCGCAAAAAATGTATGGTGGCTCATTGATGTCCACGACCAAAGGACTTTGGGCGAAAGATGGCTATGATTTTGTCTATATCCAGAGTGTTGGGAAGGATAACGCTTTAAATGGCGTCAACATCTATCATGTTGATGACAACCAAAAATTGTTATCCATCAGGTATGCGGCTTCTGCGGTGTATGACAAAGATAACCATCAATGGAAGTTATCTCAGGTTGAAGAATCCGATTTAACCCAAGATGGGCGGATCACGGGGTCACAGCGTATTTCTGCGGACTGGAAAAGTCGGCTGACACCAGAAAAGTTAGGCGTCGTTTCTCTTGATCCTGAAGCGCTTTCTATACGCGGCCTGCATCAATACATTACTTACCTGCAACAGGGCCAACAGGATGCCGGACGTTACCAGCTTAATATGTGGAAGAAGATCTTCGCACCTTTATCGGTTGCGGTGATGATGCTGATGGCGCTTTCCTTTATCTTCGGGCCACTGCGTAGCGTACCGATGGGATTCAAGGTTGTGGTGGGGATCAGTATGGGCTTTGTGTTTTATGTTTTGAATGAAATATTCGGCCCGCTTAGTTTGGTTTATAGTATGCCGCCGATATTAGGGGCACTGTTGCCGAGTCTGTTGTTTTTTTCAGTAAGTGTTTACTTACTTTTATATAGAAAATAATAATCTGATATCTCAGCAAACTTATCCGTCGCCTCCACCTTCAAAAGTGGAGGCGATTTCTTGTAAAACTAAATTTGCTTATGATTGCTTGCTAATGCTGCAACTAATTCATTAACTCCACTCGTCACACGACTAAATTTGCTTTGCTCTTTGCGCGTCATTACCACAAATACGCCGATATTGTTTTCAGGGATCATTGCCATATAGGTATTAAATCCACCGCCACCGCCCGTTTTCTGATAAATACCTTTGGCATCCATATATACCCAGCCAAGCCCAATACCATCCGCCAAGCCTGCAACATCCATTCCTTTGATTGATTTCAGATCGGCACGCTTAAAGTAGATACCTTGCTCACGACTGGCAGTCTGTTTCCTTAACTGATTATGGGAAGATAAAAACTGTTGCATCCAACGCTGCATATCTGCGGGAGTAGAATAAATCCCGCCACTGCCCGCGGCGGCAATGGTGTTTACGCAAGGGCTGGATTTAATTCCAGCCATCAAACGGGCGCATTGGGATGGTGTGGGCGTCAGTGTTGTATCTTTCATGCGATAAGGGTGGGTAATTTCCTCTTGCAGCAGACGGGTATAGGGTTTTCCTGTTGCTTTAGCAAGGGCATCAGCTAATAAATCATAGGCCAGATTGGAATACGAAGCTGTTGTGCCAGGCGCAGCATCTACTCCTGCGGTTTTCAGCCAGATCCAGCGGTTCGATTGGGTTGGCCAAATAAATACAGGGCGCCCCCATTTTCCACCAGGCTGTTCCCGTGGTAACCCGCTGGTATGGCTCGCCAGATGATATAACCGGATTGGTTGGTTAGCGTCATGATCCGGCACATGGACACCGTAATAAGTGTATTTCTGCAACGGATCAGTGATCTTGAGACGTTTCTTCTGTGCCAACTTAACCATGATCTCGCTGGTCATCAATTTGGTAATAGAAGCAATACGAATTAAAGAGTCTTGGCGTGGCTTAATACCGCTGCCTGGATAGGTTTCCCCAAAACTGCGATGGATAATCTGATTATTATCGATCACCACCATCGCCATTCCCAAAGGATTGCCTTCTTCAAAGATGGATTGGGAATACTGATTGACCAATGCCGTAGCTATTTTCTTAATCTTGTCATTACTCTCGAACACTTCCCATTTTGCTGGTTGCGCATTAGATTGCTGAAATTTTTTCTGGTGTGAATAACCAGAATCTGCACAAGCTGAAATCGCCCATGTCATGACGGAAACTGCACACAGTTTATATAGCCGTTTTTTCATTTTTGGATTAACCAATCAGGGGGCATTCAAGTGGAAGAATAAAGCTGTTATTTGTTTTTCTTAAATATCGCCATAATGGCACCAATAACGATACCTAACAGGATACCTGTAAAAATCCAACTGATAATAGTCATGATAATTTACCTCATAGCAGTGTATTGTTTTGAATTATATAAGGAGTTTAGAGGTTGTCTATTGGCTGAAAAGAATTGTGTGAGGAGGAATTGGTGGAATAGCGGTTTGGTTTTTACGTGTTGCTGGTAAAATCTGGTGAAAAAATAGAATAAGCGATTCTTTTTTCGTCACTTGAACAAAATCGAAAGGATAAGTGTTGCGAATGCGCTTCTGACAGGTATAATGGCCCCCGTTCTCCGAATCATTTCAGTGCCGAAGTGGCGAAATCGGTAGACGCAGTTGATTCAAAATCAACCGCCTTCGGGTGTGCCGGTTCGAGTCCGGCCTTCGGCACCATTCGTTAGTTTCCTAACGTCTACCCAAGTCTACAAACTCCCAAAAAACTCCGATAAATCAAGATACTTAGTTATTTTTCCGTCTACTATGGTCTGTTGCAATCAACAAGCACCAAGGGGCATAATTTGGGGCACCTACACTTCGATTGTAAATGTGCCCCAAAAATGAAACTAAACGCCCGACAAATCGAGACTGCAAAACCGAAAGAGAAATCTTATAAATTAGCGGATGGCGCTGGCCTATATCTCGAAATCACGCCGCGCGGTTCTAAATACTGGCGCATGAAGTATCACCGCCCCACCGATAGAAAAGAAGATCGGCTGGCCTTTGGTGTTTATCCTGCTGTGTCATTAGCTGATGCTCGCGCTAATCTGCGGAGGCGCTGGATATCAAACGCGGTACAGATCCACTGGTCGATTTTTGCGGTTATCTTATTGCTTCCCATGAAGCTGACGGTTTGTTAATCGGCAATGCGGAAATTATGCCGTTCAATCCTCATAAGTACCTTTATCACGCTTATCTTGCTTATATGAAAGGCAATAACCTGAATAAACCTGTTTCTGTAACTCGTTTTGGCATGGATATGCTGGGCGCGCTGGCAGAGTATGGTCAGCATTACCTGCGCAAGAAAAGCAAACAAGGTATTTGTAGCAACCTGAGCCTGAATATTGATACTGCTATCGAATGGATGCCAAAACTGGCAAGAGATAGCCTGCCAGAAGAATAACTTTTTTGATTACAGTAGTTTTCAAAGAAATATAAAAAAGTGTTCACTACTATTCACCTTATTTTCCGGTTCAGGGTGAAGAGTGGTGATGAGTTTAATTTCAAGTTATCACCCATTAACGATATGAATTTAAATAAAAATATTCAAAGGTGAACAGTTTTATTACTAATTCTTCAATAGGGGGGTAGATAAAAGTTGTTTTTTTGGCAGGTAATCTTTCAGCCCTCCGTGTTACTGGGTTAATTTATTAGCCCGGTAACTCGGAGAAGACAAGAGTAGCGCGTCAGTGTGGTTTTAATCTGTTGTCTTAAACAAAATGTAACACAGGTAACCATATCTATTTGTTTAATATACGATATTAATCACGATTTTTCTGCTTTATTGTCACCTATACTAGAATATATAAATAATTCTGGTATATCCTGTCCTGCGGTGTATCAAAAACATGCAATTATCATAGGCAAGATAAAGAATTTTTCGGTCGTGACATCAATTTATTGAATCATGTATAGTATGCCTATTTGGAGAACATTCAGATGGCAAAGATTGATGTGACCTGTCCCTCTTGTTGTGCAGTTAAAGGGATCCAC
>NZ_JADEUF010000118.1 GCF_015163655.1 Xenorhabdus griffiniae
GTTAGCCAGTTTGGTTTCAATACCGCTGATCTCTTTATCCAGACGAGCCAGTTCTGTATTGTCATCTCTAAATAGCGTTTCAAAATGATAGGAGTATTCCTTACCCCGCGCGCCGCGCGGGGTAAGGAACGCCAACATTTGATACTCTCAGTATTATGAAAAACTATTTATATCGTAGTAATCCAGGAAATAAGGCTATGCCCTTATACCAAACATATTAATAATAATCCCACAATTCGAGTAGTTACGTTAATACCAACCCACGGCAAAGTTAATCAATTACATTTAAATGGTTAAATAACAACCTAATGTCCATTTCCCTCTGAAACAATAGCTGAATTGAGTCAGCTTAATGTTTTCATGATCTAAATCACAATACAAATGCCTGTAGATGGTAAGCTGTATTCAACGCAGAATTTCAAGGAAAGAAACTATTCCCATATTAATCATTTTGTTAAGAAATTTTTTAAGGCAATTTAGCTATATTCACGATTAAACCTAAACGATTAATCTCATAATATTATTTAATAAATTAATAATCTCGCAGCTAATTGCCCTAAAAAATTTAACATCTGTCAGGAGTAATTTTTATGGCTGTCACTCACGTCGCAGAACTCAATGAATTAGTTGCTCGCGTAAAACAAGCCCAACATGAATTTGCCCATTTTTCTCAGGAACAAGTTGACCGAATTTTTCGGGCTGCGGCCCTTGCCGCTGCTGATGCCCGTATTCCACTGGCAAAATTAGCCGTATCTGAATCAGGTATGGGAATTGTGGAAGATAAAGTGATCAAAAACCACTTCGCTTCAGAGTATATTTATAACGCCTATAAAGATGATAAAACTTGCGGGATCTTATCTGAAGATAATACTTTCGGTACGATTACGATCGCTGAACCTATTGGCCTAATTTGCGCCATTATTCCAACAACAAACCCTACATCTACTGCTATTTTCAAGGCACTTATCAGCCTGAAGACTCGTAATGGTATTATTTTTTCCCCTCATCCACGTGCCAAGAAAGCGACCAACCGAGCAGCAGAAATTGTCTTAAAAGCCGCAGTTGAAGCAGGCGCACCAAAAGACATCATTGGCTGGATAGATGAACCTTCCGTTGAACTCTCAAATGCCTTAATGCACCACCCTGATATTAACCTGATTTTGGCAACAGGTGGTCCAGGTATGGTAAAAGCAGCCTATAGTTCAGGCAAACCCGCTATCGGTGTCGGTGCCGGCAATACCCCTGTTGTGATCGATGAATCAGCTGATATCAAACGTGCCGTTGCATCTATCCTGATGTCTAAAACGTTTGATAACGGTGTGATTTGTGCTTCAGAACAATCTGTTATCGTCGTTGATTCTGTTTACGAGCAAGTTCGTGAACGTTTTTCAACTCACGGTGGGTACCTTCTCCAGGGAAAAGAGCTAAAGGCCATTCAAGATGTTATCTTGAAAAACGGTAGCTTAAATGCAGCGATTGTTGGTCAACCAGCCATAAAAATTGCTGAATTGGCTGGTATTCATGTTCCTGAAAGTACCAAAATTCTTATTGGTGAAGTTACTCTGGTAGATGAAGCAGAGCCCTTTGCTCATGAAAAACTATCACCATTGCTCGCCATGTACCGTGGTAAAAACTTTGAAGATGCGGTCGGAAAAGCCGAGAAATTGGTTGAGATGGGAGGTATTGGACATACGTCATGCCTCTATACCGAACAAGATAATCAGGCAGAGCGTATTAAATACTTTGGCGACAAAATGAAGACCGCACGTATTTTGATCAACACGCCAGCATCTCAAGGTGGTATTGGAGACTTATACAACTTTAAGCTGTCCCCTTCTCTGACGCTGGGTTGTGGTTCTTGGGGAGGCAACTCGATTTCTGAAAATGTTGGGCCAAAACACCTGATCAATACAAAAACCGTCGCTAAAAGAGCCGAAAATATGTTGTGGCACAAACTTCCAAAATCAATCTATTTCCGACGTGGTTCTCTGCCCATTGCCTTGGAAGAGGTCGCTACCGATGGGGCTAAACGCGCTTTTATTGTGACAGACCGTTTCTTATTCAATAACGGTTATGCCGATCAGGTTATTAATGTCTTGAAATCTTATGGCGTTGAAACGGAAGTATTCTTTGAAGTCGAAGCAGATCCAACATTAAGCATCGTTCGCAAAGGTACTGAACAAATGCATCTGTTTAAACCGGACGTTATCATTGCTCTTGGCGGCGGTTCCCCGATGGATGCAGCTAAAATTATGTGGGTAATGTATGAGCATCCAGAAACACATTTTGAAGAACTGGCTCTGCGCTTTATGGATATCCGTAAACGTATCTATAAGTTCCCGAAAATGGGTGTAAAAGCTAAATTGGTCGCCATTACCACCACTTCAGGCACGGGTTCAGAAGTCACGCCTTTCGCGGTTGTTACCGATGACGTAACCGGCCAGAAATATCCTTTGGCAGACTATGCACTCACCCCCGATATGGCGATTGTTGACGCAAACCTGGTCATGGATATGCCAAAATCGCTATGTGCCTTTGGTGGCCTGGATGCAGTAACCCACGCATTGGAAGCCTACGTTTCTGTTTTAGCCAATGAATATTCTGATGGGCAAGCATTGCAAGCATTAAAGCTGCTAAAAGATTACCTGCCGGTTAGTTACCACGAAGGTGCAAAAAACCCCGTTGCCCGCGAACGTGTCCATAATGCTGCTACGATAGCAGGTATTGCCTTTGCTAATGCATTCTTGGGGGTATGTCATTCTATGGCCCATAAACTTGGTTCTGAGTTTCATATCCCACATGGCTTAGCTAATGCACTGTTAATTTGTAACGTAATCCGCTACAACGCCAATGACAATCCGACAAAACAGACTGCCTTCAGCCAATATGACCGCCCTCAAGCACGACGTCGCTATGCAGAAATTGCAGATCATTTGGGGCTAACCTCATCGGGCGATCGTACTGCCGCCAAGATTGAAAAACTATTGACTTGGCTGGAAGAAATGAAGTCTCAGCTAGACATTCCAGCTTCAATTCGTGAAATAGGTGTGCAAGAAACTGACTTCCTAGCAAAAATCGACAAGCTTGCCGAAGACGCATTTGATGACCAATGCACCGGTGCAAATCCGCGCTACCCATTAATTTCTGAGTTGAAACAACTGCTGCTAGATTCTTTTTATGGCCGTAAATTCACCGAAGAAGGCAAACCACAGGAGGCAGTAAAATCAAATAGAAAAAATAATAAGAAAGAATAATAAATGATAGGCTGATGGATGTAATTTAAAAGGCGTTAGGGCAACCCAACGCCTTTTTATTATTTTATTTTCCCGCCTTTTTAAATAGGTTTTCATAATACTGAAAGTATCAGATGTTGGCGTTCCTTACCCCCGCGCTTCGCGGGGAGAAATCACACGCATCTTGAAGTGAGATTGGTATATTATCGTTTGCGATTTATCGATTACAACTGGCGGCGTATTAAACCTTTTTGGCCATAGCTTCACGAATAACGTCAGTATAATGCCTACGACACACAGAGACGTATTTTTCGTTACCACCAATATCAACCTGAGCACCGTCGTAAACAACGTTGCCATCGCTGCCAAAACGAAGTACACGGCTGGCTTTTCTCCCACAATGACAAATGGTTTTCAACTCTACCAATTTATCTGACCACGCGAGGAGATATTCACTGCCGCTGAATAACTCACCTTGAAAATCTGTCCTTAAGCCATAGCAAAGAACGGGAATATCATCATAATCTACAATTTCACAAAGTTGCTCAACATGCTCTTTCGTTAGGAATTGGCATTCATCAATCAAAACACAATGGACTTTTTCTGCCCCATTTTCTTTTCTGATAAGCTCAGCAATATTTGTTTTTGGCGAAAACAGCAACGCTTCAGCGGATAATCCAATACGGGAACTGACCTTTCCTTTACCGAAACGAGTATCGATTTCTGCTGTAAAGATCAGCGTTCTCATTCCCCTTTCGTTATAGTTATAGGAAGACTGCAATAAGGAAGTTGATTTCCCTGCGTTCATGGCAGAATAATAGAAATAAAGCTGGGCCATTGGCCGGTTCGTCCTCTTGTCAAATTTAATCAGGCGATATAACAGCACCAGTTTACCACAAACTCTGGTTAAGATTATCCTTGTTATTGTCAAATGTGGAGCAGCAGAAACAAATTAGAATGAATAAGGAAAGATTATTTTCATGATAATCATCACATTTGCGCATATAAAATCAGCACCACAAGTACTTATTGCATGCCAAATGCACAAAATTAACATAAAAAGAAAATAGTTATTTTTACTCTCACCCTTTGAATATTAATAATCATATTGGTTTACTTTTGTTCAACTCACCCACCATGATCATAACTAATGGATTACCCATAAAAAACTTTCATCTCACACTTACTCTTCAACTTATTTCCAGCAAAACAGTTAATGTTTCTTACGGATTGACTATAAATTAGTTTTATACCCTAGATTTTATTCCTTACTGAACTTTACGTAATCCCCTTCATTCTTATTGAAAAATGGTAAACCCAATAGCAGGATTAAAACGCAATATATCGATTACTTCAAAAATTGCATTTTAAAATGACATGTTTTAGCCTGAGAAAGTAAATTCACTATTGCAGAAAATAAAATAGCATTCTATTATTATCTCTACATCAGCTATCATCATTATAATTTGAGACCAGGACAATGAGCGAAAATTTAAAATCCTTAAATAACATCCGTACCTTGCGCGCACAAGCAAGAGAATGTGAACTTAGTACTTTAGAAGAAATGCTGGAAAAACTTACGACTGTTGTTGAAGAACGTCGCGATGAAGAAAACCAGGTTCGTGTACAATTAGAAGAGCGTACACGTAAGCTTCAAGAATACCGTGAAATGCTGGAAAAAGACGGTATTGAATTAAGCGATTTAGTGGATGCATTAAGCGGTAAATCTACTGGTAAATCTAAACGTGCTGCTCGTCCAGCAAAATATTCATACGTTGATGGCGGTGAAACTAAAACCTGGACTGGCCAAGGCCGTACACCAGCTGTAATCAAAAAAGCAATTGAAGAAGAAGGCAAATCACTGGAAGATTTCCTGATCTAATCAGTTGCTTTGTCAACCTGACAACAAAAATACCCTATCAAGGGTATTTTTGTTTTATGCTTAATATAAACTAACCAGGTTAATTACGGGCTGATGTAGAAACACAGAGAGTTATATTAATAGCTAAATCGCTTTCATATTCTCGATGTGATAAAAAATAACTTAACACTAACTTAGTTTTTTATTAACATAAATTTATAAAAAAGGAGCTAAACGCTCCTTTTCCTATTTCTACTATAACAGTCTTTGATAAAAGTCTAAATACCAATCAGTAAAGCGTTTCACGCCTTCCTTTACCGGCGTGTTAGGTGAAAAGCCAATCTTGTCGTAAAGTGCACTTGAATCTGCACACGTTGACAATACATCGCCATCTTGAATTTCCATGAAGTTTTTCTTCGCCTCAACCCCTAATGAGGTTTCAATGGCTTCAATAAAATCACCCAGTTTTGTCGGTTGTCCATTACCAATATTGTAAACACGATACGGCGCAGAACTGGCAGATATTTGTCCATCTTCGACTGACCATTCTTTATTGGAAGTAGGAATGATATTTTGCAATCTGATGATAGATTCAACAATGTCATCAATATATGTAAAATCTCTTACCATATTGCCATGATTATAAACATCAATTGGCTTACCTTCTAACATAGCTTTCGTGAATTTAAATAAAGCCATGTCAGGACGCCCCCACGGTCCATATACAGTAAAAAATCTTAATCCTGTAGTGGGGAGCTGATAAAGATGTGAATAGCTGTGAGACATTAACTCATCAGCTTTTTTTGTTGCTGCATATAAAGAAACCGGATGATCGACTGAATCATCAGTAGAAAAAGGTTGCTTTTTATTTAAGCCATATACTGAACTGGAAGATGCATATAATAGATGCTCTACAGAATGATGGCGGCAACCTTCAAGTATATTGATATGACCGACGATATTGGCATCGATATATGCCATAGGGTTTTGTATTGAATAACGCACCCCCGGCTGAGCCCCTAAATGGATCACTCGCTGGAATTGATGTTTTGCGAACAATTCGGGTATTGCAACTCTATCCGCCAAGTCTAATTGTTCAAACCTGAAATTTGAATACGGGAGTAATAAATTTAATCTCGCCTGTTTCAAATTAACATCATAATAATCGTTGAGGTTATCAATACCAACAACCTCATGCCCCATATTCAATAACCGCTGACTAACATGAAAACCGATAAAACCAGCAGAGCCTGTAACTAAAAATTTCATAAATTAACTCAAATGACGGGTTTGATTGAGGCACCGCGGCCAATACCATAATAAGTAAAACCACGTGATTGCAGGCGTTCGGGATCATAAAGATTGCGCCCATCAAAAATCACCGGCATTTTTAATGAATCTTTAATCATATCAAAATCAGGTGCTCTGAAGTTTTGCCATTCCGTACAGATAATCAAAGCATCAGCACCTTTTAATGCTGCTTCTTTTGTACCCATTAAAGCGAGATCATCACGCTGCCCATAAATACGCTGAGCTTCCTGCATAGCTTCAGGATCATACGCCTGAACTTTAGCGCCACATTTCCACAATGTTTCCATCAAAACACGGCTCGATGCTTCACGCATGTCATCTGTATTAGGTTTAAATGACAGCCCCCAAATGGCGAATGTCCTGTCCGATAAATCATCACCAAAATGGTGTCTTACAAAAGCAGGCAATTTACTTTTCTGTTTTTCGTTAACCTGCTCCACTGCCTGAAGAATTTTGGGCGTGTATCCAATTTGTTCAGAAGTCCGGATCAGTGCTTGAACATCTTTAGGGAAACATGATCCCCCATATCCACACCCAGGGTAAATAAAGTGATATCCAATACGTGAATCGGAACCAATTCCCTGGCGCACATGTTCAATGTCAGCTCCCAGTATTTCAGCCAAGTTAGCAATTTCATTCATAAAACTGATTTTTGTCGCCAACATGCAGTTAGCTGCATATTTAGTCAATTCAGCGCTGCGAATATCCATGACTATCATACGATCATGATTACGATTAAATGGCTCGTACAGCTCGCGCATGACATCAACCACATCATCATTATCACAACCAATAATAATGCGTTCAGGCCGCATACAATCAGCAACAGCGGCGCCTTCTTTCAAAAACTCAGGATTGGAAACGACATCAAATGGAAGTTCCAAATTACGCTCTGCCAATGTTGCTTGCATCACTGCCCTGACTTTATCAGCCGTACCGACTGGCACCGTTGACTTGTCAACAACAACTTTGTAACCATCCATGTTTTCCGCAATAGTTCTGGCTACCGCAGTTACATACTTAAGATCAGCAGAGCCATCTTCATCAGGAGGTGTGCCTACTGCTATAAACTGTAATTTGCCATGAGCAATACCGGCTTTGGCATCCGTTGTAAAATTCAGCCGTCCTTCAGCATGATTTTTCCTTACCAAGGGCGTTAAGCCCGGCTCAAAAATAGGAATTTGACCATTTTTCAGGTTCTCGACTTTTTTTGCATCAACATCGACACAAAGAACATCATGCCCCACTTCAGCAAATACGGTTGCTTGCACTAAGCCTACGTAGCCAATACCAAATACAGTAACTTTCATATCACACCTTAAAGTACTAGTAGATTATTTTTCAAACTGATTTTGCAAGGCCATGATCCAATCCGTGAATGACTTGCCCAATTCTTTATGTTTCATGCCATATTCAACAAATGCCTGCATATAACCCAACTTATTACCACAATCATGACTACGGCCTTGTAAGTGATAAGCCTCAACGGGCTCTTTTTCCATCAGCATGGCAATGGCATCGGTCAGTTGTATTTCATCTCCTGCCCCTGGCGCAGTTTTAGCCAATAATGGCCAGATTTTTTCAGATAATACATAACGACCAACAATGGAAAGATTTGATGGCGCTTCCTCTGGTTTTGGCTTTTCAACAACACGGACGATAGGTTTGCTATCCCCAGGCTGTAAATTTTCCCCCAGACAATCAACAATGCCATAATCGGCAACACTTTCTACAGGGACAGGTTCAACGAGAATTTGGCTTACACCCGTGCTGTTGAAGCGTGATAACATTTCGCTCAAATTATATTTTGATAGGTCGGTACTGTACTCATCCAAAATAACATCAGGCAGAATAACAGCGAACGGCTCATTACCAATAAGTGGTTTAGCGCATAACACGGCATGTCCCAATCCTTTTGCAATCCCCTGACGAGTTTGCATGATTGTTACATGATTTGGACAGATGGATTGTACCTCGTCCAATAACTGGCGTTTAACTCTTTTCTCAAGAATCGCTTCTAGCTCAAAGCTGGTATCAAAATGGTTTTCTATCGAGTTTTTGGATGAATGTGTGACCAAAATGATCTCATTAATACCTGCTTTGATACATTCATTGACCACATACTGAATAAGTGGTTTATCTACCAAGGGGAGCATTTCTTTCGGGATGGCTTTGGTGGCTGGCAACATCCGGGTTCCCAAACCAGCAACAGGTATAACCGCTTTTTTGACCTTTTTATTTATTACTGACATTACATTGTCTCCTACTGCTATGTTTTCACTGAAAACTCCTTTACAGCTTAAACAATAGCATTAACTCTCAAAAAAAATCGTATGTGTGAAGAAAATTGCACTCGCAAAAAATAACGCGCACGAGTATACACCAGTTAATTCGGCCAGATATACAGTGCGCTAACTTTTAATCACATTTCAATGATTAGATGCCGGGTTGTGCATTTAATCCTATTCAACAAAGACTAATTTACCTTACAATTAACGATAATCTGCAACTACTTTAAATAACTGGAGTTACTTTGACAAAAATGTGTCCCTGTGGCAGTGGCTCATCTTTCGACCTTTGCTGTAGCCCCTATCTTGAAAACCGTCACCCTGCCCCAAATGCTGAATCCCTGATGCGTTCCAGATACAGTGCTTACGTTACACAAAATGCAGACTACCTTATCGCTACTTGGCACCCAGATTGCCAGGCTGAAAATTGGCGTACAGAAATAGAACAAAGTTTTGCCGGTGTGCAATGGCTGGGATTAAATGTCCTCGCAACTAATCAGGGGAAACATAATAACGAAGCTTATGTTGAATTTTCAGCTTGCTTTATTGAACAAGGAAAGCAAGATAAGCAATTGATTCATGAGCGCTCACGTTTTTTGCGCATTGATCAACGTTGGTTTTATATAGATGGTATTCGACCTGAAATAGGCCGAAATAGCTCTTGTCCATGTGGTTCAGGCAAAAAATATAAGAAATGCTGTGGTTAAATCCGCATCTAAATATCAAACATCACAACTCACACACAGTGAAGAATATTTGAGGTTTTCGTAATCCATGCAAAACGCAAACATACAGAAAAAAATCTTGCGTACGATTTGTCCTGATTCCAAAGGATTGATCGCAAAAATCACAAACATTTGTTACAAACATCAATTAAACATCGTTCAAAATAATGAGTTTGTTGATCATCGTACTGGCCGATTTTTTATGCGTACCGAGCTGGAGGGCATTTTTAATGACGAAACGCTTCTGGCCGATTTGGATGACGCTCTACCAGCGGGTTCAAACCGTGAATTAAATACAGCGGGCCGACGTCGTATCGTTATCATGGTGACAAAAGAAGCGCATTGCATTGGTGACATTTTAGTTAAAAGCGTCTATGGCGGACTGGATGTCGAAATTGCTGCTGTCATCGGTAATCATACTACCTTGCAAAAATTGGTTGAGCAGTTTGATATCCCATTCCATTACATCAGTCATGAGGGCCTAACCCGTGAACAACATGACGAAGCATTGATAGCCCAAATTGATCAATATAAGCCAGATTATGTTGTGCTTGCCAAGTATATGCGAGTCTTAACACCTGCATTTGTTCAGCGTTACCCAAATCAAATAATCAACATTCACCATTCATTCTTGCCCGCCTTTATCGGTGCTCGCCCTTATCATCAAGCTTATGAGCGTGGTGTGAAAATTATTGGTGCGACAGCTCATTATGTAAATGACAATTTGGATGAAGGGCCGATTATCACCCAAGATGTAATAAATGTGGATCATACTTATACCGCTGAGGAGATGATGCGTGCTGGACGTGATGTTGAAAAGAATGTATTGAGCCAAGCATTATACTGGGTATTTTCCCAGCGGGTTTTTGTCTATGGTAACCGTACCGTTATTCTTTAATCAACCATGTTATTTTTTTAATAAACAATAAGGTATTGTGCCTGTAGCTATTTGGGCACAATACAACCTGCAATACAGGAACTTTCTGTCGATAATATCACCCAGCAGGTTGCAACACGACCGCTCGGATCAAAAAGTAAGCGTACGATACTTTGTTTTCAATTATCTACTTTACAGCGGCGGTTTATCTGATATTATGCCGCTCGCTGCTAACGACAGCACACAATTCAAAATCTGGTGGGGTTCCCGAGCGGCCAAAGGGAGCAGACTGTAAATCTGCCGTCACAGACTTCGAAGGTTCGAATCCTTCCCCCACCACCATCAAGAACTCACATTTCATTACATAAAAATCAAAAAACATCCTTATCCTTACTAAACAGTAAATTATGGCTTACTAACTCGTAGAATGAATCGATTTGGGAAGTGTTAATACGTTCAGCGAACATTCAAACAGAATGGCTATGGGCAAGAGATGTGTAATACCTATTAAGCCAAAGGTGAGGAACGAAATAATACATCATCCTTCCTCACCACCATCAAAAATCTACTCTAAGCTCTTTTAATGCATTTAGGCAAACACCCATAGCGGAGCTGAGAAACCTGATAGTTCGCTCCGCTCATGCAGTCAGTTACTCCATGTCACTGACGGAGTCGATGAAACGATTTAACACGCTTGAATGAGATTTTGATTTGTAGACATAACACTGATTAATTGCATCAGGCCGTGATATAGGAATGAAACCCAGGCTTTCTCCCTCTTCCAATGCACCGGAATGGGAATCTGTAATAAAAATATAATCGGTTGACTGAATAAAATTGAGACAGCATTCTATATTATCCATCTGTCGAATATTAACTTTTTCTCCGTTTTTTATCATTTCCTCTTCCAAATTCTTTATCAAATTGCCTTTATAGAGCACTGGATCACATAACCACGTTCTCTTTCTCAGCAATTGAGTAAAGTCCCCATTGACGTCATCCAATAACTCTTTACGGCAGCAGATCCCCAAATTTGGGCCATCAATTTTCCTTACCAGGCTGAATCGATCACTAAGTATTTTTTCTGAACTTAAAATTATTGTATTGCCCTCATAGTCAACTATTTCATCAATGTTATCATAACTGAAGCGTAATATATTAACTTGAGCATTATTTCTGTCCGCAGCTTTATACAGCGAAATCAAATGCTTTTTCTTACCCCAATCATGGTATATATTTACAACATTACAAATACTCCCGCTAATGTGTTTCTTTGTAATTTCTTTTTCTTTCAAATAGAGCTCTTTTAAGTCATTATATAACTCCACTCCGTCTTTGGTCAGAATCATCCCAAACTTCTCCCTTTTGAATAAGCGCTTTCCTAACGTCGCTTCAAAGTCTTTAATTGATTTAGCGACTGGGGGAGTCGTACGGTTCATCACTCTTGCCGCCTTGCTTAAAGAACCCATTTCCACCACCGCCATGAATGCTTCTAATTTACGAGAAAAAAACATAATTCACCGTTCCTATGTAACTTGTGGCTAAAATAATTTCCTTGAAATGGCCTTCTCATCAGGTAACCGCTAAATCAAACTTGATATTATGAAGGTATAATTTTGTACAATAAAAATAAGTATTTTTCAAATGGCATTTATATAAAATGCCAGTCCCTGATGCAATAATGCGGTTTAGATGAACGTTATTATTCATCTATATCATGATGAATATTCCACCGTGATTGTAAACCATTAATAAATATAACCATGGCCTACAAGTTCAAATTTCTATCAGAGATTGATTAACTCTTCTACTTTTTCATTAATTAATTTTTGTAACACACAACATAAAATAAATTTCAAGAATAAAAACTCTTACAGGAAATTATAATATCAAACGTTGAATATAACATATAACAATTAGTAAATTACTATAT
>NZ_JADEUF010000119.1 GCF_015163655.1 Xenorhabdus griffiniae
ACTGGCAGATAAACCGACACGCAGAGCCAGAGCATCGGCTCATCGGTATTTCGATGATGTCGTCAGGAGTCGTAATTTGGAGCGCACGGAGGCGTACAGATGGTTAGCAAATCAACTGGAAATCAGTTTCAACGAATGTCATTTCGGCTGGTTCGACACTGATATGTGCGAACGGGCAGCGAATATATGCAGGGGGTTTAAATGAAGCCACTCCACCTGACTCAAATCATCGCCTCAGTTTGGGGCGATCCGGCTGATATCACCGATGCAGTATGGAAAGCCGGATACCGCAAGCCGGAACGGGGAGAAAAGGAAATCGCCGCATTGGTTATTGATGTCATGAACGGGGTGCCCGATGAAGTGCCCTACTCTGAAAGGCCAAGAAATTTGGAAGATATCCTGACTACGGAGCTGTATGACATCATTTTTGAAGCAACACTCAGTGACTTGGCAGCACCTGAAATGGTGGCAAAAATGGTTTTGTGGAACGGGTATCAGAAAGGAGTTGAGTAATGAAGATGAACACGGTGTTCTTGTTATTGGCGGAATTTGAAACTTCGCAAATTCCTTTGTCGGCCATAGCGGAAAGATATCTCAGAATGAGCCCTGGAACTGCTGAGCGTAAAGCAAATGAAGGAAAGCTGAATATTCCTACATACAAATTAACTGACAGTCAGAAATCACCAAGAATCGTTCATGTGAATGATCTGGCAGCATACATTGACAATCAAAGGGAATTAGCGGCAAAAGAAGTGGAAAGAATACAGGTTAAAAGAAAAGCAAATTAACAAAGAAAGCGTCAAAAGTCACTTCGGGTGCTGTTATTATGGCACCCCAATAGCACCCCTTAATGATATATTTAATTGATTAATAATATTATTTTACCGATTATAAACAGGTTAGGCGTATTCTTCATCCTATAAAAGCATCCAATAAGTAGGTTACTTTTATCCGCCGGCTATAAGATTTATGCTATGACAAATTTTAATTTCAGCAGAATAGGTTATGGCATCGATACAGAAACCCACTTTTCGCCGCGGTGGTTTTACATTTAAACAGTTTTTTGTTGGACATGATAAATGTGCGATGAAAGTTGGGACGGATGGGGTGTTGTTGGGAGCCTGGGCGCCAGTATATAACAGGAAAAGATGTCTGGATATTGGATGTGGCAGTGGTTTGATTGCATTGATGATAGCCCAACGCACCAAAGAAGATACCTTTATTGATGCGGTGGAGCTGGATGAACTTGCTGCAATGCAGGCAGTGGATAATGTACAGCAATCACCGTGGCCTTCCCGCATGACGGTATATCAGCAGGATATTCATGATTTCGCGCGACAAAATGCGTTGCGGAAAATTAACGCGCAATATGATTTGATTGTGAGCAATCCTCCCTACTTTGAGCCGGCTATTGCATGTCGAAACGAAGCTCGTAATCAGGCGCGTTATACGGAGTCATTGACGCATCAGGGGTTATTGGCGTGTGTACGGGCATTGATTACACCAACAGGGTTATTTTGTCTGGTACTCCCTTATGAAATTGGTGAACAATTTGAAAAAATGGCATCAGATTTGGGATGGTTTACCCATTTCCGAGTCAACGTTCGTGACAGGCAAGATAAGCCGTTGCATCGTCTATTACTGGGATTGTCACGACAAGAACAGGATGTCCAAGTGAGTGAATTAACGATTCGTTCTTCGGATGGTACATATTCAGACGACTTTCGTCAGTTGGTAACAGATTTTTATCTTTATTATTGATGAGATTAGCACTATTGAGATGGTGAATGAGGTATTTCGGTATAATAAAACAAAGGTTTTCTTTTTCTCAGTTTAAAATCGCGTACCCTGTGAAATAGCGGCTATGATTTAGAAAAGTGCAATACGAAAATAACAGGTGGCTGTAATCAAAATTACAACTAAAGTTGAACTTCACAGTGAACTGATACTCAAAGTCATGCTTGTTCGGGAAATCAGAACATCATATTGGTTTAATTTAAGTATAAATGTGGAGTTTTACCTCAGGAGAGTGAACCTCGGATGAGCGAGCAGTTAACGGATCAAATGCTGATTGAACGCGTCCAGAAGGGCGACCAAAAAGCATTTAATTTGCTGGTGATAAGATACCAGCACAAAGTAGCGAGCCTGATTGCTCGTTACGTACCTCAAAGTGACGTTCCTGATGTTGCTCAGGAAGTTTTCATTAAGACTTATCGGGCACTTTCTTCTTTCCGAGGTGATAGTGCATTTTATACATGGTTGTACCGTATTGCCGTTAATACTGCGAAAAATTATTTAGTTGCTCAGGGGCGCCGTCCACCATCTAATGATTTGGATGCCAACGATGCAGAAAATTATGATACGTCAAGTTCATTAAAAGAAATTTCGAACCCTGAGAACTTAATGTTGTCTGAAGAGTTAAAGGAAGTCGTTTTCCGCACGATTGAGTCGCTTCCAGAAGATTTGAGGGTCGCGATTACGTTGAGGGAGTTGGATGGATTGAGCTATGAAGAGATAGCCGACATCATGGAATGTCCTGTAGGCACTGTGCGTTCACGAATTTTTCGGGCAAGGGAAGCAATTGATAATAAAGTTCAACCACTGATCCAACAATAACGAGTGGAAAACAGTGGAATAAAACAATATTGAAGGGTACTTTGGCATGCAAAGAGAGAAACTTTCCGCATTAATGGATGGAGAAGCTCTTGATAGTGAAGTAGTTCATTTGGTCTCTGAAGATGCGGTCATGCAGAAACAGTGGGAACGCTATCACCTGGTGCGTGATGTGCTGCGTGGCGATGTGGGGGATGTATTGCATTTGGATATTGCAAGTCAAGTCGCGTTGGCACTTGAAAAAGAACCCATTCATATTAATCCAGCAGCTGTTCTGGAATCTCAGCCAAAACCTGAAACATGGGCTAACATGCCATTCTGGCATAAAATTCGTGCATGGAAGAGTCAAATTGCACAAATTGGTGTTGCAGCCTGTGTATCGCTGTCCGTGATTATCGGTGTCCAGCAGTATAATAGTGATAACAGTGTTGAAACAGATAACCAATTTGAGGCCCCCGCTTTTAACACATTGCCGGTGATGGGTACCGCTTCAACAGTTGGCTTAGCAACCCCAGCTGAAGAAGAAACTTTCGGTGGTGATTTGAATATGCAAGTGCGAGAAAGCAATAAACGAATTGATGCGATGTTGCAGCAATATGAACTCGCCCGGCGCATTCACGCTGAAAAAAATGCTGGTGTCACTCAGGCTAATCAGTCTCCTGAAGAGCAAGCGCCACAACAACAGTGATGAAACGTACTTGGCTTGCCGTTTTTTTATTGGCGAGTAGCCTGATAAATCCTCTAAAGGCCTCAGCGCAACAAAGCAACGCTGAGGCTTTGTTACAGGATATGAGTAAGGCAGTGCAAACGCTGGATTACGAGCTTGGCTTCATCATCTTAGAACAGCAATTTCTCGTTCCTTTGCGTTACCGTCATGCCATTATTGATGGACAGGTTATGGCTCAAATCATCCAAATGGATGGTTCACGTAGGGAAATTATCCAGCGCGGTGATCAAATCAGCTATTACGAACCTGGATTAGACTCATTTAGTATCCGTGGTTCTCATATCGTCGATTATCTTCCACCGATCATCTTTGCCGATTTTGCCCAATTACAAAAATTTTACCGTTTTATTGATGCAGGCAGCACGAATTTTGGCGATTATCCTGTGAGTTTTGTACGCATCATATCGAAAGATAAATCCCGTTATAATTATAACCTGCTGATTGATGAGAAAAATCATCTTCCTCTGCTGATAGACCTATTAGATAAGGATAATAAAACAGTCATTGAACAATTCCGTGTCGTGTCATCAACTGTGGATGACTCGATTAAAACGGAATTGAATGTAATTACTAATTTGAAATTACCACCTATGCTGCTCATTCCTCCTGCTGATAAATTGAAATTCAATTGGCTGGTTGGAAAAATGCCTGACGGTTTCAAAGAAATTTCACGTAACAGCCGAAAGCTATCAGAGAAAGAATGGTTAGAGTCCATCATGTATGATGATGGATTGTTTAATTTTTCTGTAAATGTGGTGAACTCAGATAAAAAAATTGTCGATGAACAACCATTTCGACAGGGCAGAAGAACGGTTTATACTTTGGTCAGAGACAAAAACAGCATAACAGTCATTGGTGAGCTGCCTTTCGCAACAGCCGAACAAATTGCAGCAAGCGTGACGTTTACGGGAGAAAACTGATGGTTAAAGAATGGGCAACTGTTGTCCGTTGGCACAAAGGGCGGGCATTATTACGTTATGGCTCATCTTCAGGTTGCGGTAGCTGTCAAACTAAAGCAGCCTGTGGTTCTTATTTACTGGAAAAGATAGGGCCAGAAAGCATCCATCAGTTGGAACTGGAAATTGCTCAACCACTCCAACCGGGGCAGAAGGTTGAAGTAGGCATTCCTGAAAGCAGTCTGCTACGTTCAGCTATGCTGGTATATTTGACACCCTTGTTGGGGTTGTTTTTGGTTGCCGCACTTTTTCAATTTTGGACGACTGACCAATTATGGACCTGCTTAGGCGGGGTTGGCGGTGGAGTCGCTGGTTTCTTCATTGCTCGCAAGATCGCGGCGTATTGGGATAATTTGCAAGCATACCAGCCTGTTGTGTTACAAATTGGTTTACCTCCTGATTCGATTAAGGTTCTACAGCAAGAATAATCTGTTTTACCATACGAGCTTCAACTTTAATTTATCATTACTGAAAACAACTGGGTCATACTGAAAACGACAAATATGGCTAAGTTTTCACGGGTTTGGTTTTCACGGGTTTGGCATGTAGAATACAGCTCCTCAGGCCAGTGGCCGAACCAATAAACTGTCGCTTTATGTCCATCAATGTGTCCATAGGCGAATGATTCAGAAATATTAAGGCAAAAAAGATTTAATAATGAAGCAAATAAGAAATTTCTCCATTATCGCCCACATTGACCACGGTAAATCCACTCTCTCTGACCGGATTATTCAAATTTGTGGTGGTTTGTCTGATCGCGAAATGGCAGCGCAAGTACTGGATTCAATGGATCTTGAACGTGAACGCGGGATCACGATCAAAGCACAAAGTGTAACCCTTGATTACAAGGCAAATGACGGGCAAGTCTACCAATTAAACTTTATCGAT
Source organism: Xenorhabdus griffiniae (assembly GCF_015163655.1). GTDB lineage: Bacteria > Pseudomonadota > Gammaproteobacteria > Enterobacterales > Enterobacteriaceae > Xenorhabdus > Xenorhabdus griffiniae. Next base: position 5,185 of record NZ_JADEUF010000119.1, read on the forward strand.
ACGCCAGGGCATGTTGACTTCTCTTACGAAGTTTCCCGTTCACTGGCTGCGTGTGAAGGTGCTTTGCTGGTTGTTGATGCAGGGCAGGGGGTTGAAGCCCAGACATTGGCTAACTGCTATACCGCCATTGAAATGGATCTGGAAGTTGTTCCAGTTCTGAATAAAATTGACCTTCCTGCTGCTGAACCAGAGCGTGTCGCTGAAGAAATCGAAGACATTGTTGGTATTGATGCGACCAATGCTGTTCGTTGTTCTGCAAAAACGGGCGTGGGTGTACAGGATGTTATTGAACGTCTGGTGGAAGAGATACCGCCACCAGAAGGCGATCCTGATGCTCCATTACAGGCCCTGATTATTGACTCATGGTTTGATAATTACCTTGGTGTTGTGTCACTTGTTCGTATTAAAAACGGTACGTTGCGTAAGGGTGACAAAATTAAGGTAATGAGTACTGGACAGGTATACAACGCTGACCGATTGGGTATCTTCACACCGAAACGCATTGATCGTGATGTGTTGAATTGTGGTGAAGTAGGCTGGTTGGTCTGTGCCATCAAAGATATTCTGGGGGCACCAGTTGGGGATACACTGACAACGGCTCGCCAGCCTGCGGAAAAAGCCTTGCCTGGTTTTAAAAAGGTCAAACCGCAAGTTTATGCTGGTCTGTTTCCTGTAAGTTCTGATGACTATGAAGCATTCCGTGATGCGTTGGGCAAACTGAGCTTAAATGATGCATCATTATTCTACGAACCAGAAAGTTCGACTGCGCTGGGTTTTGGTTTCCGCTGTGGTTTCCTTGGCTTGCTGCATATGGAAATCATTCAGGAACGCCTGGAACGTGAATATGATCTTGATTTGATCACAACGGCTCCAACAGTTGTTTATGAAGTTGAGACAACCAGTGGTGATATTATCTATGTTGATAGTCCATCCAAGTTGCCACCATTAAACAACATTAATGAATTGCGTGAGCCGATTGCAGAATGTCACATGTTGTTGCCGAAAGAGTACCTTGGCAACGTCATTACACTCTGCGTAGAAAAACGCGGTGTGCAGACAAATATGGTTTATCACGGTAATCAGGTTGCACTAACTTATGAAATTCCAATGGCTGAAGTGGTTCTGGATTTCTTTGACCGCTTAAAATCAACATCTCGTGGTTACGCCTCGTTAGATTATAATTTTATCCGCTTCCAGGATTCGGACATGGTTCGTGTAGATGTCTTGATTAACGGTGAGCGTGTTGATGCCTTGGCATTGATTACTCATCGTGACAATTCCCATTACCGTGGACGTGAGCTGGTGGAAAAAATGAAAGATCTGATCCCACGCCAGCAATTTGACATTGCCATTCAGGCTGCCATAGGAACTCACATTATTGCGCGTTCTACCGTTAAGCAATTACGTAAAAACGTATTGGCGAAATGTTATGGTGGTGACGTCAGCCGTAAGAAAAAGTTATTGCAGAAACAGAAAGAAGGTAAAAAACGCATGAAGCAGGTCGGCAATGTTGAACTGCCGCAGGAAGCCTTCTTAGCGATTCTGCATGTTGGCAAAGATAATTAACACAAGGTCGTAAGGAGTTCAAATGGCTAACACTTTTGCCTTGATATTAACGTTAGCAACGTTAATTACTGGTATTCTTTGGTGCATAGAGCGATTTAAGTTCGCACCTGAACGTAAGAAAAAACTTGCTCATATTCAGGAACAGGCGACAGGAGCAGAAGCTCAGGAAGCTTTGGCTAAAGGACTTAACAAACCTTCATGGGTTGAAACACTTGCATCTGTCTTTCCAGTGTTAGCCATTGTGTTGGTTCTGCGCTCTTTCGTCTATGAACCTTTTCAGATCCCTTCTGGTTCAATGATGCCGACATTGTTGATCGGGGATTTTATTCTGGTTGAAAAATTTGCTTATGGTTTAAAAGATCCCATTACGCAAACAACCTTAATTAAGACTGGCGAGCCTAAGCGTGGCGATATTGCAGTTTTCAAATTCCCGAAGAACCCAAGCATAGATTTTGTAAAACGCATTATTGGCTTACCTGGAGATAAGATCGTTTACGATTATGTCAACAAAGAGCTTCAGGTTTACCCTGGCTGTGGCTGGAATGCGCAATGTAAGGGCGATTTACCGGTTACTTATCGGAATGTGTTCCCAAGTGAATGGACATTAAAAGAGGCTGTGACACCAGAAGGCGTTCGTATAAGTGGTGTTTATCAAGTTCCGGTTGATGAGTCAGTAGGGCCGAACTCTCTTCGTCAGGACGAAAGAGTCGAAACTTTAGGTAATGTGTCGCACCATATTTTGACCATTCCTGTAATACAGCGTTTCCCTGGTTTCTCTCAAGAAGGCTTGCCAGTAGGGACTTGGGTTGTTCCTAAGGGGCAATATTTTGCCATGGGTGATAATCGTGACAATAGTGATGATAGTCGTTCATGGGGCTTTGTACCGGAGAAAAATCTGGTAGGCCGTGCAACTGCCATTTGGATGAGCTTTGAAAAACAGGAAGGTGAATGGCCTACTGGTGTACGCTTCAGTCGAATTGGTGGAATTCACTAATATTTATATATTAGCGCAGCATTAATTTATCTCACAGTGTAGAATATTCTTTCAAACGAGATGACTGGCTCCTGAAGAGGATGAATACTTTGGGAGCCAGTGCAAACGCAACAGTTTTGTAAGGCATCCCGCAAAAATATCCCCAAGAGAAATTGCGGGTTAATATCGCCTCACAGGTCTGTTGCGTGTGCTTTTTATTTGATGAATTCTAACTGAATTGGTAGCACATGAACCCCATAATAACGAACCGGTTACAACATAAGCTAGGATATAGCTTTAAACAGCACGATTTGTTGCTTCAAGCATTGACTCACCGCAGTGCCAGTAGCAAGCATAATGAACGTTTGGAATTTCTTGGTGACTCCATCCTGAGTTTTGTCATTGCTAATGCCCTTTACCATCGTTTTCCCCGTGTTGATGAAGGGGATATGAGCCGCATGCGGGCAACATTGGTGCGTGGTAATACTCTGGCGGAGCTAGCCAGGGAATTTGAATTAGGTGAATGCCTGCGTTTGGGGCCGGGTGAGTTAAAGAGTGGAGGACATCGTCGCGAATCCATTTTAGCGGATAGCATTGAAGCCTTAATCGGCGCTATTTTTCTTGATAGCGATATTCAGACAGTCGAAAAGATTATCCTGAATTGGTATGAAACCCGTTTGAATGAAATTAGCCCAGGCGATAAGCAAAAAGATCCTAAAACCCGTTTACAAGAATATTTGCAAGGGCGTCATCTGCCGTTGCCTACATATCTGGTTGTTCAGGTTCGTGGGGAAGCCCATGATCAGGAATTTACAATTCACTGTCAGGTCAGTGGATTTGAACAACCGGTCAGAGGAGTCGGTTCCAGTCGCCGCAAGGCAGAGCAGGCGGCTGCGGAACAAGCATTAAAACAACTGGAGCTTGAATGAGCGAAGAAAAAAACTATTGCGGATTCGTTGCAATAGTCGGTCGGCCTAATGTTGGTAAATCAACGTTATTGAATCAGTTATTAGGCCAAAAAGTATCCATCACTTCCCGTAAACCTCAAACGACGCGGCATCGCATCATGGGGATCCATACGGAAGGGGCTTACCAAACTATCTATGTTGATACACCGGGTCTGCATATTGAAGAAAAGCGGGCGATAAACCGCCTGATGAACCGTGCGGCGAGCAGCTCTATTGGTGATGTCGAACTGGTTATTTTTGTTGTGGAAGGTACGCACTGGACACCCGATGATGAAATGGTGGTGAATAAGTTACGTCATTTGCGTTGTCCTGTCTTACTGGCTATCAATAAAGTGGACAATGTAACGGATAAAACCCTTCTTCTGCCACATATCGGTTTTCTTAGCCAACAGATGAATTTTCTCGATGTTGTGCCGATTAGCGCCGAAAAAGGCATGAATGTTGATACTATTGCCAACATAGTACGTGATCATATACCACAGGCGGATCATCACTTCCCTGAGGATTACATTACTGATCGCTCACAGCGTTTTATGGCGTCGGAAATCATCCGTGAAAAACTGATGCGTTTTTTGGGTGATGAACTCCCCTATTCTGTGACAGTGGAAATTGAGCAATTTGTTACCAATGAGCGTGGAGGCTATACCATCCACGGTTTGATTCTGGTAGAGCGTGATGGTCAGAAGAAAATGGTGATTGGTAATAAAGGCAGCAAAATCAAGAAGATTGGCATAGAAGCTCGTCAAGATATGGAAAAGCTGTTTGATATGAAAGTCCACCTGGAATTGTGGGTAAAAGTGAAATCCGGTTGGGCTGATGACGAACGAGCGCTGCGTAGCCTCGGTTACGTCGACGACTTATAAGGCCGATTTGTGGACGGCTGGCAGAGAGCCTTTGTGCTTCACGGGCGCGCTTACAGTGAAACCAGTTTATTGCTGGATTTTTTTACTGAACATGAAGGGCGGGTACGTGTTTTAGCGAAAGGGGCACGCAGCCGTCGCTCCAATCTAAAAGGTTGTTTGCAACCTTTCACCCCGCTGCTTATTCGTTGGAGTGGTCGGGGTGAAATCAAGACATTAAGAGACGCAGAGCCTATCTCATTGGCTCTCCCCTTAACGGGAAGTGTGCTCTACAGCGGTTTATATGTGAATGAACTCTTGTCCAGACTTCTTGAGCAAGGAACGGCATATCCCGCGCTTTTTTTTGACTACCTTCAATGTTTACAAGCGTTTGCAGCGAGTGAATACACACCAGAATGTGCATTGCGTCGTTTTGAATTAGCGTTACTAACCAATATGGGATACGGAGTAGATTATCTTCACTGTGCAGGAAGTGGTGAACCTATATCGGATACCATGACTTACCGTTATCGTGAAGAAAAAGGGTTTATCGCCAGTTTGGTTGTGGATCACTACAGTTTTACAGGTTATGAACTCAAAGCACTGGCAAATAGCGAATTTCCCGATCAGGTGACCTTGAAAGCGGCGAAGCGTTTCACTCGCATTGCTTTGAAACCTTATCTGGGGGGAAAACCGTTAAAAAGCCGTGAGCTATTTCGTCAATTCGTACGTAAAAAAACTGATAACCCCAACAAGAAAAATGAAAACTAAAGTAAGCCACCTTTTCATGATGAAGAGTGTAGACTTTACTGAATCTTATGTTATTGCAGGAGCTAAAAATGGCTGAGGTATTGTTAGGTATCAACATTGATCACATTGCAACCTTGCGTAATGCCCGTGGGACACAGTATCCCGATCCCGTTCAGGCAGCATTTGTTGCAGAGCAAGCGGGAGCAGATGGTATAACGGTTCACCTACGTGAAGATCGCCGCCATATTACTGACAGAGATGTTCAATTATTAAAAAATACAATCCAAACCCGCATGAACCTTGAAATGGCGGTAACAGATGAGATGGTGGGGATTGCTTGCCAAATCAAACCTGCTTTCTGTTGCTTAGTGCCTGAAAAGCGTCAAGAGGTCACAACCGAAGGTGGATTGGATGTATTTGGGCAAAAAGAGCATATTGCTGCGGCTGTTAAGACTTTATCAGAAGCAGGGATTTTAGTGTCTTTGTTCATTGATGCGGATCACCAACAAATTGATGCTGCTGTCGAAGTTGGGGCGCCATTTATTGAAATTCACACGGGTGCGTATGCAGATGCAGAGAATGAGAGACAGCAGGAAAAAGAGTTCCAGCGTATCAAAGAAGCCGCAACCTATGCAGCCGCTAAAGGGCTTAAAGTCAATGCAGGCCACGGTTTGACCTATCACAATGTACAGCGTATTGCAGCCTTACCTGAAATTTATGAATTGAATATAGGACATGCCATTATTGGCCGTGCTGTATTCAGTGGCTTATCTGCGGCTGTTGCGGATATGAAAACTTTATTGCGGGAAGCACGCCGTTAATGGCTATTCTTGGATTAGGCACTGATATTGTTGAAATATCCCGCATTGAAGAAATTGTCGGGCGTTCAGGCGAACGTCTGGCAAGGCGAGTTCTGAGTGATAGGGAATGGCAGCAATATCAACAGCATAACCAGCCTGTCCGCTTCCTTGCAAAACGGTTTGCGGTCAAGGAAGCGGCGGCTAAAGCTTTTGGAACTGGTATCCGTAATGGACTGGCCTTTAATCAATTTGAAGTGATTAATGATCCACTGGGAAAACCCACATTGAAACTTCATGGAGAGGCCGAAGTGCTGGCTAACAAATTAAAGGTAAAATCCATGCATGTCACACTAGCAGATGAACGGCGTTATGCCTGTGCGACGGTGATATTGGAAAATTAAATTCAGATCTTATCAGCGTGATGCAGGAGCACAAACTTATCCCATAACTGCTCTTCAGTTTCCTGATGATTAGGATCAAGAATAATGGTATTCGTAATCGGGCAGACAGATTGGCAAGTTGGTTTTTCGTAGTGCCCGATACACTCGGTACAGCGTTCAGGCTCAATTTCGTAGATCTCTGCGCCCATTGTGATGGCCTGATTAGGGCATTCGGGTTCACACATATCACAATTAATGCAGCGTTTGGTAATTAATAGTGCCATTTCAACCTCTTACATCAATTAAGTCTTTTAAGTTGCAGACTTAATTCTTCCTGATTTGTTGCTCCAGACTATCCTTTGTTATTCCATACAATATATTTACAAAAAATACATCTTACAAAAACATGGTTACAACTAAATGCATTGTGTAAAGAAAAGCTATCTGGGGTAGATATTAACACATCAGAAAGCAGTCTAATACTTTTATCATGGTATATACTTAAATATATTTTCAATACCTTAGAGTAAAAACATGCTTGAATACATCGTAAAACATGGCAATGATATTGTGAAAGTCTTGGGATCTATCGGGACTTTTATTGGTATTATTCTGTCTGTATTAAAGAGGCTTTATGCCGATGTGTGTGTGTTTAGAGAGAGAAAGGCCATAAAGTATATCAAATATCTCAATGAATATAATGTTTATTTAGATGATTTGAGTAAAGAATATAT
>NZ_JADEUF010000012.1 GCF_015163655.1 Xenorhabdus griffiniae
TAAATATCATGATTTTATATTGACGTTCCCGATAATCATGACAATAAAAACTAAATGTTATGGTGATAACGGGATAATAAAATGCACATGTCTTTCAGGAAGATAAAACAGAACAATAAAACAACACCAATTAAGATACTAAATTACTAAACATTGTTCGATATAACTCAGGGGAATAACCCAAAATTGATAAATAATTAGTAAAATATACTACTCGTTATCCGTACTTTTTGGCAAAAATTCATATTTCATATGATGTTAAGGATCATAAGTAGATTTATCGGCTGAAATTTGACTTAAGATTTATTATGTACAATGATATTGCCGGTTTGGTTTATTTTGACTGGGTATGATTTCTGTCAAAAAACTAAATAATCATTTGCCTAAGTGTCAGAAATTAATTTCTGGGCTTCGGCTTCCCTTTGGTTATGAATATCTACTTTTTGATTAAAGGAATAAGTTAAATTATGAAACTTAACAAATTGGCAATGGTTTTAGGTTTTGGTGTAGCTTTAGCTGCTGGCGCTGCAAGTGCAACTAACCAAGGTAGTGGTACAGTTAAATTCAGAGGCTCTATCATTGATGCGCCTTGCTCAATCAAAAACACCAATGTTGAAGTTGATATGGGTGCTGTTTCTAGTCAGCTTCTGGACAAAGGTGGTCGTTCAGAGTCTAAGCCTTTCAAAATTGAGTTAGAAGGTTGTAATACTGAGACTAAAAAGAGTGTGAAAACCACCTTCACTGGCCCAGAAGCGAGTGAGAAAGGTTTGTTGGCTATCGAAGGTACGGCACAAGGTGCAGCAATCGCAATCACTAACCACGGTAACAAAGTCATTCCTTTAGGTTCAGAATCAGATGCAATGTCTCTGCATGACGGTAATAACGATCTGAATTTCGCAGCACATCTGAAAGGTTTGACAGGTCAGTCTGGAGAAGAAGGTGCAACTCCTGTGAAAGTTGTACCAGGTGACTTCACTGCGATCGCAAACTTTACTTTAAACTACCAATAATATTGTAAGCTATCTGATATTTTTTAATGCTTGAATATCAGGAAATTCACTTTAATTGTTAACCTTGACTTTCCTGATAATATATTTAGGGTATTTCTGGGATATAACGTGTCAGTAAGGTATGACTACAATATTCTCTAACAAGATCTGTTTTATTGATGTAAATCAATATTATTCATGATTGAGTAAGCAGATTGTGTCATTAACAAAATGATCCCTATAGCGGTAAATTGAAATACCCTTTTTTATTTAACTAACCCTAGTATCGGTCAGGGTCCTCAATGTAGATCGATGAACTTTAATGACGCCAGAACTCCTGTGCGCTTACAGACTTGGTCGCGTCAGGTAGCGGCTAAATTCAAACTGGATGATTAACGATTCATTGTTCAGAGGATGCTATGGCTTTGTTTTCAGATTCTATGAATCATGATTTTTTATCTGATAATAGAGAAATAATCAGTAATAAAAAGACAAACAGTAATAGAAAAAATATCTTTAATAGAAATAAAGTGATTAATCAAAAAAGAATAGCGAATAAAATAAAAACAGAGCACCTACTATTCGGAATTAATCCTCTTTTTGCTCTTATACTGTTTGCCTTGTCTGGCATTCAGGTCACTCATTCTAAGTCATCAATAGAATTCAATATTGGTGCACTGGATGTCAATGAACGTGACAATATTGACTTGGATAAATTTGCCCGTGCAGGTTACATCATGCCGGGTAACTATATGATGAATGCTCGGATAAATCAGCATGAACTGCCAGATACCTATTCTATCGATTTTATTGCACCACCTGATGATCCAACAGGTAGTGAAGCCTGTATATCCCCTGAATTAGTGAAACAAATCGCACTGAAACAGCAGTGGGTAGAAAAATTAGGTTGGCAGAATGAAGGTCAATGTCTTGATCTCAATACGTTGCCCGGTATGTCAGCCAGAGGTGATCTCGCTACTTATACGCTTTATTTAATCATCCCTAAAGTTTACCTGGAATATGACTTACCAGACTGGGACCCTCCTGCCCGTTGGGATAATGGGATAGCCGGATTGCTGTTTGATTATAACGTTAACGCACAAACCTCTAAACCTGCTCACGGTAGTAGTAACCAACAAATAAGTGCGATCGGGACAGCGGGCATGAATCTAGGGGAGTGGCGTTTTCGGGCTGATTGGCAGGCCAGATATAACCGTTTCAAAAACCAGAGTGGTGATAAATTAGATTCGTCTGGTGGAAGAGAACGTGATTGGGATTGGAGCCGTTACTACATGTATCGTGCGATCCCGCGTCTGGAAGCAAAATTGACATTAGGTGAGGATTACCTCAATTCCAGCATTTTCGACAGCTTCCGCTATACGGGTGTCAGTTTAGTGACTGATGAAAATATGTTGCCGCCGAATTTACGTGGATATGCGCCTGAAGTCACAGGTGTAGCACGGACTAATGCCAAGGTAACGATTAAACAACAGGGGAGAGTGCTGTATGAAACGCAGGTCGCTTCTGGCCCATTCCGTATTCAGGATCTGAGTGATGCGGTGGTAGGAGCGCTGGATGTCAGAGTCGAAGAACAAGACGGTGGAGTGCAAGAATTTCAGGTTAATACTGCGACGATCCCCTATCTGACTCGTCCCGGGCGAGTCCAGTACAAATTTGTTGGTGGTCAATCCACGAATGATAAGCACCGTCGTGAAGGGCCTGCGTTTGGTTTGGGTGAATTCTCATGGGGAATTAACAACGGTTGGTCGCTGTATGGCGGTCTTTTAGCCGCGGGAGATTATAATTCTCTGTCACTGGGGATCGGCCGCGATTTGCTGATGTTTGGTGCACTGTCGTTTGATGTGACGGAATCAAGGGCAAGATTACCGAGAGAAAACAAAACGCTAACCGGAGGATCTTATCGTTTCAGTTATTCGAAACGTTTTGATCAATATAACAGTCAGGTGACGTTTGCCGGTTATCGTTTCTCTGAGCGTAATTTCATGAACATGGGGCAATATATCGATCGCCGCTATCGCAACATTTCTTCCAATAGCGGTAAAGAGATGTATACCATTACCTTCAGCAAACAATTTATAGATATTGGCTTAAGTGCCTACCTTAACTATAGCCATCAAACTTACTGGAATCGGCCAACAAACGATCGCTATAACATTTCCTTATCCAAATATTTTGATATTGGGCGTTATAAAAATATCAGCGTCAATCTGTCAGCCTACCGTAACAATTTTGACAATAAAAAAGATGACGGCATGTATCTGAATCTTTCCATTCCGTGGGGAGAAAGTGGCACGGTCAGTTACAACGGGTTGGTTAATCGTCAGGGCAATGCTCATACAGTGGGTTATTTTGATCGTATTGATGATCGCAATAACTATCGAGTTTCAATGGGGACGAGTATCGAGGGCAGGGCATCCGTTGACGGTTATTACAACCATTATGGTGACCAGACGTTGCTCACTGCCAGTGCCAGTTATCGGGATGGTGGCAATACTACGGCAGCTCTTGGCCTGCAAGGTGGGGTGACTGTAACGGCAAAAGGGGCTGCACTGCACCGTACTAATATGCCTGGTGCGACGCGCTTGATGGTCGATACAGAAGGGGTTAGCAATGTACCTATTCGGGGATTTGGTTCAGCGGTGTATACCAACTACTTTGGTAAAGCTGTGCTGGCCGATGTGAATAGCTACTATCGCAACAAGGCAAATATTGACTTAGATAACTTACCGGATGATGTAGAAGCACTACGTTCTGTTCAGCAGGCAACATTAACGGAAGGTGCAATTGGTTATCGTAAATTCCAAGTGATATCTGGCATTAAAGCGATGACAATTATTCGGTTACACGATGGTTCATTCCCACCTTTTGGTGCATCTGTCTTGAATTCTGCCCAGCGTGAAATCGGGATTGTCAGTGATGATGGATATGCATATCTGAGCGGAATAAATCAGGGTGAAAAACTGCAAGTGCATTGGGATGGACAAGCTCAGTGCGAGATTACAGTACCGGATCAAATGACGCCAGAGTCTTTAACTTCACTTTTGCTACCTTGCCGGTTTTTAACAGGTGATGGTAAGTAAATTGTAATGAAACGATCTGAAAAAACATTATTTAATAGATTATTATGTTTGCTTGATTTGAAAAATGCGGCGATGAGCTAGTGCAGCAAATATAAACATGAGTTTCTTTTGAGCTTGAGCAAATGACACTATGAAACTGAAAAATATTCTAATGATAACCGCTATGACGGTAAGTTGCTTGATGCCAATGCACCAGGCAACGGCAGCGATAGCGCTAGATCGCACACGTGTGATTTTTAATGGCAATACAAAATCTGTCAGCCTGAACATTGAAAATCAGCATCTTGATTTGCCTTATCTGGCACAGGCGTGGATTGAAGATGATAAGGGAAATAAGATCAATGGCCCGATTGTAGTTGTTCCGCCAGTACAGCGTGTTGAAGCTGGAGCGAAGAGCCAGGTCAAAATTCAAACACTGCCAACAATAGCCCAATTACCACAAGATCGGGAAAGCTTGTTCTATTTCAACTTACGTGAAATTCCACCACGTAGTGAGAAACCAAACGTACTGCAAATCGCCTTGCAAACACGCGTCAAGCTGTTCTATCGCCCTGAAGCTGTGATTGCACGCCGTATCGATCTTGATAATCCCTGGCAGGAAAAACTCACCTTAACCCGTGAAGGTAATCAATATGTGGTGAATAACCCAACACCTTATTACATCACTATTTCAGAAGCATCGAATAAGGTGAACGGTAAAAGTATCGAGGGGTTTGAGCCTCTTATGTTGGCACCCAAAAGCAGTGAAAAACTGAGAGGAAGCGCTAATTCATTAGGCAATACACCAGTACTGACTTATGTCAATGATTATGGTGGACGTCCACAGTTAACATTTAGCTGTAGTGGCAATACCTGCGCAGTAATAAAAGCCGTTACTGATGGAAACTGATTAAGTTGTATATAGCAATCTCACTTCAAGATGCGTGTGATCTCTCCCCGCGAAGCGGGGAGAGATCAGGTCTCATAGCGTGTTGTAAATTGCAACTTGAAGTTTAATGCGTATAGATGATTTTCCATCAATCAAGATATTGACGGAGCATCAACACAGAATTAGTCGAAATACGATGCGTTTTTTCGGTAATTAGTTGGATAAATGTAGGGTAAATAATAATGAATCCGTTAAGTATCAGATTATCCAGATATGTATTGCCAATGCTGTTTCTTTTCGGCATGGGTAGTCAGCAACGTGCCTATGCACAAGATAATCTGCGTCAGGATGTCAGAATTACGCTAACTGTCCTCGCTCCTACCTGTTCGATTAAGACAGCAGATAAAAACATAGAAGTGGATTTTGGAAATATTCTTAACAGCGATCTTTATCTGAAACATCGTACAGAGGGCGAACTATTTTATCTGTACTTAAACGACTGTGATCCCCAGATGATAAAGCGGTTAAAAATCAAATTCTTGGGAGAGGCAAGCGAAGAGTTACCGGGGTTATTGGCAATGAGATCTAACGGCCGCCTTCACGGTGTTGCCATTGGTATGGAAAAAATTGATGGTACGCCGATGCCGTTTAATAAAACCCATGAATTCCCGTTATTAGCGAATAAAAAAGAGAATGCGATTCCATTCCAGGCATATATACAAGCAGCTCCCCGTGCTATTCAAGAGAAAAAAATTGGTTTTGGTCCATTTACTGCTATCGCGACTTTTGAAGTTAATTACGACTAGTCATGCTGACTGGTTTTTCATCCACGATCTTTAGTCAGAGTCTGATGTTATTGGAAAATAAGTTATGCACCATATTAAGAAATCGTTGTTGAAGCTAGCAGCCTTGTTGTTTTTGGTCAGTACCACGTATGTTTATGGCGGTGCTTATGTTATGCCGGTGAATACATTTCCGTCAGGTAACCAGGCTATTACAACTATGGAAATCGTTGCCTGGACAGAGGAAGAAGGGATACCGAATCCTTGTTATGGAAATGCCATATGCTATGTTGGCCCAGATGTAAAGTATAGGAATGAGCTATGGCCGGGAATGCAGGGTTCCTGTGAAGAGGCAAAAGTATGTTTAAATGATGCACATAAATACCCGACAACTGCCGACGTTATGCGAGCCTATAAACATAAATTTGGTATTCCTAAACAGGTAACATTTACCATCATGACCACAGAGGCGGATTGTATCGGTTTGTTTTATACATCAAAGATAGATCCGGGATACGGTGATGCTCAACAATTTCCTAATTCCATTTGCAACAAAATGCCTCCTCTAAATCAACGTTGTGAAATCCATTTACCTTCTGAAATTGCTTATGGGGAATTAACCGCAGCAGAAGTGAATAATGCCACTCGCACCATTGACGGTACATTTAAATGTGCTGTTGGTAGCGACGGAATTATGTTGCATGCCAGATCAACCAATAATGAAGAAAAAGTTTATCTTGATTCCGATAAGCAAATATATTCGACGTTGCAGATTAATTACAAAAATGCGGCAGATGGGGTGAGAGTCACTACTGACGGGAAGAATATTGGCAAGAATTTCAAACTGACATCAGTATTACACACATTAACGCCACCGAAAGCCGGAAAATATGAAGGTACCGCAATAGTTTATTTAACTTATTTATAAATTGAGAGTAAAAATATTATGCAAGTCAGTATGCTGGTAGGAAAAAGAATCCAAATGAAAAGAAAAGAAATTGGAGTGACAGCAGCAGAGCTGGCAGACAAAATTGGAGTGAGTCATCAGCAATTGTCACGTTATGAACGCGGAACCAATAAAATCAGTCTGGAGCATTTGGTCGCTATTTCTATTGCCCTGGAAACGCCCGCAAACTGGTTTTTAGAGGATTGTTTTACTCCCCCTAAGGTTCATATGAATAATCAATATACTTGTGTAGCAGAAACAATCCTGGGTTTATAACACAAGCTTATATTGATAATAGCCATTCCAATTCAGGAATGGCTTGATTTTTTTACCGCCAAAAATGGCGGTATCTTATTTTATTTAGCAATCTTAGCATGCATTTCTTGTACAGAAATAACCTGCTCAGTTGGATCTGCGCTCAGAGCCATCGTGGTTGCAAAGCCGCCATTCAGGGTTGTGTCATAGTGCACTTTATATTGTAGTGCGCTGCGACGCAGCAGTTTTGAATCTTCAATCGCCTGGCGACCTGCGGTGGTATTAACGATGTAGTCATATTCACCGTTTTTGATTCTGTCCTGAATATGTGGACGCCCTTCATGAACTTTATTCACCAAACGCGGATTGATCCCTGCTTCACCCAGTACAATTGCTGTACCGTGCGTTGCGTCCAGTTCAAAGCCGTGTTTAAGTAATTTTGCCGCCAAATCGACAACACGCTCCTTATCACCTTCGCGTACAGACAGTAGCGCCCGACCTTTCTTACGCATAGTGGAATTACTGCCTAACATTGCTTTTGAAAAAGCTTCGGCAAAGGTCCGGCCAACCCCCATTACTTCACCGGTAGAACGCATTTCTGGCCCCAGAATGGGGTCAACGCCTGGGAATTTATTGAATGGCAATACCACTTCTTTCACGGAGTAGTAAGGTGGAATAATCTCTTCAATTGTCCCTTGCTCAAGCAGAGACTGGCCGGCCATCACACGTGCTGCTATTTTTGCCAGTGGCATACCCGTTGCTTTGGAAACAAATGGCACGGTACGTGCTGCGCGTGGGTTCACTTCAATCAGATAAACTTCGTTGTCTTTCACCGCAAACTGGACGTTCATCAGGCCGCGGACACGCAGTTCAAAGGCCAGTTTTTCAACTTGCTGACGCATCACATCCTGAATTTCTTTGCTCAAGGTATAAGCCGGCAAAGAACAGGCGGAATCACCAGAGTGAACACCTGCTTGCTCGATATGTTCCATGATGCCGCCAATCAAGACGCGTTCACCATCACAGATAGCATCCACATCAACTTCAACAGCATCATCAAGGAAGCGATCCAGCAGGACGGGGGCATCATTGGATACGCTAACCGCAGTCTGGAAGTAACGGCGCAAGTCTGACTCGTCGTATACGATTTCCATTGCACGCCCACCCAATACATACGACGGACGAACGACTAACGGATAACCAATCTCATTACCTTTTTCAACCGCTTGCTCGATAGTGGATACTGTGGCATTGGCTGGTTGTTTCAGGCCAAGACGATTAACGGCTTGCTGAAAACGTTCACGGTCTTCTGCACGATCAATCGCATCAGGGCTGGTGCCGATAATAGGGACACCGGCTGCTTCCAGTTCACGAGCCAGTTTCAGTGGTGTCTGGCCGCCATATTGAACAATAACGCCTTTTGGTTGTTCAACACGCACGATTTCCAGTACGTCTTCCAGTGTGACAGGTTCAAAGTACAGGCGATCCGACGTGTCGTAATCAGTAGAAACCGTTTCGGGGTTACAGTTCACCATGATGGTTTCAAAACCGTCTTCACGCAGAGCCAGTGCAGCATGTACGCAGCAGTAATCGAACTCAATGCCTTGCCCGATACGGTTAGGGCCACCACCCAATACCATAATTTTCGGTTTGTCATTGTTCGGATTGGCTTCACATTCGTCTTCGTATGTGGAGTACATGTACGCAGTATCGGTAGAAAATTCTGCCGCACAGGTGTCAACTCGCTTATAAACTGGATATAAGTTGTAGTCATGGCGTAGCTTACGGATCTCTTTACCAGAGACACCTACCAGTTTTGCCAGGCGCTCATCAGCAAAACCTTTGCGTTTCAGATGACGCAAGAAATCAGGGGTCAGGCTGTTAACACCTTGTTCGGCAATTTGTTCTTCCATACGGATCAATTCTTCAATTTGCACCAGGAACCAGCGGTCGATATTGGTCAAGTTGAAAAGCCCATCAACAGACATGCCAGCGCGGAAAGCATCAGCGATATACCAAATACGCTCGGCGCCGGCATCTTTCAATTCACTACGGATTTTGGTCAGGGATTGTGGATCATCCAGATTGACTTTAGGATCAAATCCGGTTGCACCAACTTCCAGACCGCGCAGGGCTTTCTGCATGGATTCCTGGAAAGTACGGCCAATCGCCATCACTTCACCAACAGATTTCATCTGGGTGGTTAGGCGGTCATTACTGCCGGCAAATTTCTCAAAGTTGAAGCGAGGAATTTTCGTCACAACATAATCGATGGAAGGCTCGAAAGACGCAGGGGTACGTCCGCCCGTGATGTCGTTCATCAATTCATCAAGGGTATAACCGACTGCCAGTTTTGCGGCGATTTTGGCGATGGGGAAACCTGTTGCCTTAGACGCCAGTGCTGAGGAACGGGAGACACGTGGGTTCATTTCAATGACGATCAGGCGGCCATTTTTCGGGTTCACTGCGAACTGAACGTTAGAACCACCGGTTTCTACGCCGATTTCACGCAATACCGCCATCGAAGCGTTACGCATGATTTGGTATTCTTTATCGGTCAGTGTCTGTGCTGGCGCTACGGTGATGGAGTCACCAGTATGGATACCCATTGGATCGAAGTTTTCAATGGAGCAGACGATAATACAGTTATCGTTTTTATCCCGCACCACTTCCATCTCATACTCTTTCCAGCCAATCAAAGATTCATCGATCAGCAATTCATTGGTTGGAGAGAGGTCTAAGCCGCGTTCGCAGATTTCTTCGAACTCTTCACGGTTGTAAGCAATACCACCGCCGGTTCCGCCCATGGTAAAAGAGGGACGAATAATGCAAGGGAAACCCACATCTTCGGCTACCGCCAGCGCTTCTTCCATCGTGTGCGCAATGCCAGAACGCGCGGTATCCAGGCCAATTTTCTTCATTGCCTTGTCAAAACGCTGGCGATCTTCTGCTTTATCAATGGCATCAGCGGTTGCACCAATCATGGTGACGCCAAATTCTGTCAGTACACCTTGGCGCTCCAGTTCTAGTGCACAGTTTAATGCCGTTTGTCCACCCATTGTTGGCAGGATGGCATCTGGGCGTTCTTTTTCAATGATTTTGCGTACCACTTCCCAATGGATCGGCTCGATATAAGTCGCATCAGCCATCTCAGGGTCGGTCATTATCGTTGCTGGGTTTGAGTTTACCAGAATGACACGATAACCTTCTTCTCGTAGCGCCTTACAAGCCTGCGCACCAGAGTAGTCAAATTCACAAGCCTGGCCGATAACAATGGGGCCAGCACCTAAGATCAGGATACTTTTAATATCAGTACGTTTTGCCATTTTTTTCTTCTCCTGATTATTTAGTGTTCTGAACGTTTGCCTGGCGATATTGCTCAATTAACTCGATAAAATGATCGAACAGTGAAGCGGCTTCATGTGGACCAGGGCTGGCTTCAGGGTGTCCCTGAAAACTGAATGCTGGCTTGTCAGTACGATGAATGCCTTGCAAGGTGCCATCAAAGAGTGACTTATGCGTTACACGCAAATTGGCTGGTAGTGAGCTTTCATCAACAGCAAAACCGTGGTTCTGTGCCGTGATCATGACAACATTGCGATCCAGATCTTTAACGGGATGGTTGCCACCATGGTGACCAAACTTCATTTTTATGGTTTTTGCACCACTGGCCAGTGCCAGCAACTGGTGTCCTAAGCAGATGCCGAATACAGGGATTTCAGTCTCCAGGAAGGTTTTAATCGCTTCGATAGCATAGTCACACGGTTCTGGATCACCAGGTCCATTGGACAGAAAAATGCCATCTGGTGCCATCTTCAGCACTTCATCGGCGGAAGTTTTTGCCGGTACAACGGTAACGCGGCAGCCGCGATCGACCAGCATACGCAGGATGTTGCGCTTCACCCCAAAGTCATAGGCCACAATGTGGTAAGGCAATTCTTGCGCTTCGCGAGCTTCGGGTAGCTCATCTGCTAATGTCCAACTTCCTTGTACCCATTGGTAAGATTGTGCTGTCGTAACTTCTTTTGCTAAATCCATACCTTTCAAGCCAGGGAATGCTTTTGCTTTTGCCAGTGCAACTTGGGCATCGGCCGCATTACCGGCAATGATACAGCCGTTTTGCGCCCCTTTTTCTCTTAACAGACGGGTCAGTTTGCGTGTATCGATATCCGCGATGGCGACGATATTATGACGTTTTAGGTAATCAGACAGGTTTTCTTCACTGCGGAAGTTACTGGTCACTAAGGGTAAATCACGAATAACTAAGCCTTGGGCTTGAATGGCGGGGGATTCTTCATCAGCGGCATTGATGCCGACATTACCAATATGGGGATAAGTAAGAGTAACAATTTGGCGGGAATAGGAAGGGTCGGTAAGTATTTCTTGATATCCGGTTATTGAAGTATTGAAGACCACTTCCCCAACAGCCACACCCTCTGCACCAATGGCGCGACCGTGAAATTGGGTTCCATCTTCCAGAACCAATATAGCTGACTTAATCAAAACGCCCTCCAAAAATGAATAATCAGTCGCATCCAATGCATATTAATTCAGAATTAGTCCTTAAAATCAATGCCAATCATGATTTTTGTCAAAATTTTGGCAAATTGCGCGCATTCTAATGATGAGAGTGGGGGTTGTCTACAAAAAATGGCATTTTTATTGGCTTTTTTACAACTCTCGCTCTTGTTTTGAGTAAATGTAGCTGAAAAATATAAGGAAAGTGGGAGTAGATAAACGATTCTGGTGAGAGAAAACTTAAGAACAGAAAAAATATAGGGCTTTTTTCGTGTTTATAGGAAAAAGGCAACAAAAAAGCTAACTATTCTTATAAAAACCGTGATTAATTTAGATATTTTATAATGATATTTATATATGTCATTATTACGCAACTATTTTAAAAATAATTGCGTAATTACATAAAGTTACAATTTTTAAATATTAAATCCTGTCAAGATTTAACACATCTTTCATATTATAAAGACCACTGTTTTTGCCTGTTAACCACATTGCTGCCTTAATTGCGCCATTAGCAAAGGTCATTCGGCTTGAAGCCTTGTGGCTTATCTCTACACGTTCACCGATATCGGCAAAGATTGCTGTATGTTCTCCAACAATATCGCCCGCCCGGATGGTGGCAAATCCAATGCTTTTAGGATCGCGTTCTCCGGTATAGCCTTCGCGGGCATAAACGGCGCTGGTTTTGAGATCACGGCCTAATGCATTGGCGATAGACTCTCCCATTGCCAGCGCTGTTCCTGATGGCGCATCCACTTTGTGGCGATGGTGGGCTTCGATAATCTCGATGTCGGTATATTCCCCCATTACTGTGGCGGCTTTTTCCAGCAGTTTGAGTACCAGATTGACGCCAACACTAAAATTTGCGGCAAAAACAATAGGGATCTCACGGGAGGCTTCTGTAATCGCTAGTTTACCGGCATCATCAAAACCGGTAGTGCCGATGACCATTGATTTGTGATGCTGCCGACAAATGGAGAGGTAGGCTAATGTGCCTTCAGGACGCGTAAAATCGACTAAAACATCAAATTGTTCAATGACTTGATGCAGATCATCATTAATCATCACACCATTTTTACCTATCCCTGCCAGTTCTCCCGCATCGGCTCCCACCAATGAAGAGCCGGAACGCTCTAATGCTGCGCCCAGTGTAACACCATCCAACAGCTGGACGGCCTGAATAAGATTGCGTCCCATACGTCCGCCAGCGCCCACGATAGCAACGCGAATATCTGTATCAGCCATAAGGCCCTCTCTGTAAATCGTTTTTAATTGAGGTGACAAAGAAAACTGTTCTACAGCTTAACTGGCAAGGACTGGCAGCGCCAGATTTATAGCCTGATCATAAGAAAAACAGGGATCAGGTTGGAAATTATAAAATTTATCTATTCAGGGTTCGTCAGCGTCTAATGAAAAACCATATTATACTGATTAACCAAATACGTATGTTGAGGCTGGAGGAGATATAAGACGCATATTGAAGTTATATTGGTATATAATGTAGTATTTCCACTGTGATTCACTTATTATAATAAACACTTTTAGTTTATGTTTAAATTTAATTGATATTCTGACGAGCTTATATGTTTTTTTACAATAAAATATCTTGGTGGTATTTTATAAAAACAGTAAGTTATTCCGTCTTATACCATGGCCTGACAAAGTTAATTTATTTTTATGTTAATATGAGCCATAAGTTTTTTTAATAAAGTAGAGTTGGTTGTATATCATGATATTGGAATAATAAAAATCCAATTAATTAAATTATTGCATAGGATAGCATCATGTTCAGATCAAAATCTTTTAATATTCTTCGGCCTGCAACATTGGATTCCTTAACTCATGCTAAGTCTGTTTCAGATATCTCCTCAGCAGTGATTGATGTCAGCATTTTTATAACAATCAGGGAAGTTAGCCCACATGAAGCATTAAATGTAACTAATATAATAATGACAACCACCATGAACACTGAATGGAAATGTAGTAGCTCCGAATACTTGCCTGGTGATAATGAACAAGAAAAATGGAACATGAGATATGATTCTGCATATTCTATGTTTGAGCTTGTACATAACAACATCGAGCGTTTTATTAGGAGAAAAAAATTATCAAGAATGGATTCATTATTTTTTGCTGCCTATTTTAAAGGTGTTCCTGTTGGAATTTTAGCATTTACTCCTGCAAATGACATAACTTCTGAGCTGCCTACGGTTGAGTATTTGGCAACACATTGTGGTATTAGAAATTGTGGTGTTTTACTAATGGAACATGCAGTGAATAAATCACAGCAATTAGGAAACAATGGTAAGATAAAACTTTTTCCATTAAGTGAAGCTACGCCGGCATACATTAACATGGGATTTTCTCGTGGTGATTTAGGATACTGGGTGTTAGATCCTGCTAACAGTCATAAATGGCGTTTTAACCTTAGAAATAAGGGCTATAGATATATAACATGTTGACTTAATATACCAATCTAACTTCAAGATGCGTGTAATTTCTCTCCGCGAAGCGGGGGAAAAATCAGGTTTCATATAATGTTGTAAATTGCAACTTGAAGTTTATCAAGTGCATACGGAATTATTAGGAGAAAATGATGTTTAGATCAAAATCTTTTAATACTCATCAACCTTTAGCATCTGGCTCTTTAACCCGAACACAATCCTTTTCAGAGAAATGGCCAAGCTCAGTCAATGTAAGAGCATCCATCGTTATTAAGGAGGTTAATCCACAAGAAGCGTTAGCTGCAGTGCGTCAGATAAGAGAAGAAATGGCGAGTAATGGTTGGAAATGTGGTAATGGTGATAGTGAGCAGAAAAAATGGAATAGTCGGTTTGCTAAAGCACATAGTATATTGGGTGGCATAGGAATAAATGCAGGACAACCTATACCAGGAGAGAATTCATCATTTTTTGTTGCTTATTTTAGGGGGACTCCCATAGGGGGATTACAGATGTCTTCAAGTGATAATACCTCCACTGATTTTCCTAAAGTTAATTATTTAGCGACTCATTGCGGTATTCGAGATTGTGGGGTTTTACTGATTGAACAGGCAGTAAATAAATCGCAACAATTGGGGAAGAACGGTAATCTAAAACTTCGAGCAGTAATTGACGCTGTACCGGCATATATGAAGATGGGATTTGTTGTGACAGAATCTTACATGGAATTACACCCGATTGAGTGCAATGACAAATGGAAATATGATGGGATAACTAATACTTATCGATATAAGTTTATCTAAATTTCAATCAGAGCACTCAAGACATCGTCATGTATTCGGATTTTTTGTGGGAGATCGGGTCGGGATTTATTTCTTATCCTTCCCAACCCATCTTTATAACTTAAAAAAGCTTATCTGAGTTAATTAACCTCTTTCACTTCAACCCGTAACTCTTTTGGTACTTCAAAAACAATATTTTCTTCGCGGCCATGCAGCTCGTTAACCGTTTCTGCACCGAAAGTTTTCAAGCGTTCAATCACTTGTTGTACCAAAATATCAGGCGCGGATGCTCCTGCCGTGACCCCTACTGCGCTTACACCGCTGATCCACTCTTCCTGAATATCCTCAGCAGAATCAATTAAATAAGCAGGCTTGCCTACGCGCTGTGCCAGTTCGGCCAGGCGATTTGAATTTGATGAGTTTTTAGAACCAACCACCAACACAACATCAGCCCCTAATGCCAAATCACGTACCGCTTCCTGACGGTTAGTTGTGGCATAGCAGATATCGTCTTTGCGTGGACCGATAATATTGGGGAACTTTGCATTAAGCGCATCAATCACTTCTGAGGTGTCATCAACAGAAAGTGTCGTTTGGGTCATAAAGCAGAGGTTATTTTCATCCTTAACCTGCAGTTTCCATACGTCTTCCGGTGATTCCACCAGATACATGCCACCATTGGGGTTATTGTATTGCCCCATGGTGCCTTCAACTTCGGGATGACCAGCATGCCCGATTAAAATCGCCTCTTTGCCTTTGCGACTTGCCCTGGCGACTTCCATATGAACTTTGGTGACCAGCGGGCAGGTCGCGTCAAACAGCATAGTTAAATTACGGGAGCGGGCTTCTGCACGAATGGCTTGGGAAACACCATGGGCAGAGAAGATCAAAATAGCGCCATCAGGCACTTCTGAAATTTCTTCAATAAAAATGGCGCCACGCTTTCTCAGGTTGTCAACCACATAACGGTTATGTACCACTTCATGGCGAACATAGATGGGAGCACCGTACAATTCCAGTGCACGCTCTACGATGCTGATAGCACGATCAACACCCGCACAGAAACCACGAGGGTTAGCCAGCAATATTTGCATGGGTTTCCTCCAACTGAGGGTCAATTTCCAACACTTCAATCTCAAAAGTGATGTTTTGTTCAGCCAGTGGATGGTTAAAATCAACAGTAATGGAACCTTCAGCCACTTCTTTGATAAATCCAGGCATTTCACTGCCGTTCATGGCGGTAAATAACATGATGGTTCCCACTTCTGGCACACCGGCATCGGAAAAATCACGAGGAGTGAAATATTGGATTAAATCAGGATTGTGTTTGCCAAAAATGGTTTCTCCAGCCAGAGTAAATTGATGTTTATCACCGACTTTCAAACCAAGAAGCTGCTCTTCCAGTGGGGCTGAGAGACTACCATTACCGAGGTGGAACAATGCGGGTTTACCTTGGTCGTAAGTCGAGTCCGCTGTAGAGCCATCATCCAGCTTTAAGGTGAAATGTAATAAAACTGCACTGTGCGTTTGCACCTGCATTGACATGTTGCTCAAGCCTTTTACTTAAAAATGATTGCAAATATACCGCTATTGGGTATAGACGAAGTTACCATCCCCGGTTAACTAAGCCGGAGATGGTTTATTATCATTCTTTCAATGACTAAGTTTTCGAGACTGCTTGTTTGTCCTTGTCATCAGGGCTGATAAAGCTCTCAATAATAATGAGAGCAGCCCCGATGCAAATTGCAGAATCAGCAATATTAAAGGTAGGCCAGTGCCATTCTCCGACATAAAAGTCGATAAAATCGACAACAAAGCCATGCACCAGCCTATCGAACAAATTTCCCAAAGCGCCACCAATCACTAAAGCGTAGGCAATATTGCTCAGTTTTTGCCTGGCATGGGAACGATACATCATTACCAGCAGTACAACCGTGATGACAACGGCGACCAATGCAAAGAACCAACGCTGCCAGCCGCCCTTATCGGCCAGAAAACTAAAGGCTGCCCCTAAATTCTGGGCGTAAGTCAGATTGAAATAAGGTATCAATGGCATGGATTCGTACAGCGTAAAATGCTGCAACACTAAATGCTTGCTTCCCAAATCCAGTATTAATACCACAACAACCAGCCAAAGCCAGCGAAGTCCGGTGGAACAAATGGGTTTACTCATCAGGCAAATTTACGCTCTTCACCGTTACCGGCAACGTTAGTCACACAGCGGCCGCAAAGTTCTGCATGTTCCGCCACCTGGCCCACGTTTTTAGCATAATGCCAGCAACGTGGACATTTTTCTCCGTCTGCTTTGCGCAAGGCGACTTTCAAGCCTGCAATTTCGCTTTGCTGTGCATTCTCATCGGCGGCTGCATAAGCAGCAACTTCAACCTGAGAGGTTAGCAGGACAAAGCGCAGTTCGTCAGACAGTTTGTTGAGTTTTTCTGCCAGTGCTGCATCGGCATAGAGTGTGACAGCCGCTTCCAGTGAACTACGGATATGTTTGTCATTACGCGCCTGTTCCAGAACTTTGTTCACTTCGCTACGTACTGTCAGCAGATCAGCCCAGAAAGTATCGTTCATATCTTCGCCATCTGCCAGACCAAATAATCCGTCATACCACTCTTCGGTAAAGACGTATTGAGCACGTTTGCCTGGCAATTCATGCCAAATTTCATCAGCAGTGAACGACAGAATCGGCATCATCCAGCGAACCAGGGCTTCTGCAATATGGAACAAGGCAGTCTGGCAGCTACGACGAGCAAGGCCATCACTTTTCGCGGTATATTGGCGATCTTTGATGATATCCAGATAGAACGAACCCATTTCCACGGAACAGAATTGCATCAAGCGTTGAACAACAGAGTGGAAATCATACTCTTCGTAGTATTTAAGGATATCAGCTTGTGCTGCCTGAGCACGACCTACAGCCCAGCGATCCAGAACCACCATATCTTCTGCTTTTACCATGTGCTCTTCTGGGTTGAAACCATTCAGGTTTGCCAGCAGGAAACGAGCGGTATTGCGGATACGACGGTAAGCATCAGCCGAACGTTTCAAGATCTCGTCAGAAACAGCGATTTCGCCAGTATAATCAGTGGCTGCCACCCATAAACGCAGAATATCTGCACCCAGTTTGTTCATCACATCTTGCGGGCTGACGGTATTGCCGATGGATTTGGACATTTTACGCCCTTGTTCATCAACGGTGAAACCATGAGTCAGAACCTGGCGATAAGGGGCTTTGCCTTTGATCGCAGTGGACAACATCAGAGAAGACATGAACCAGCCACGGTGCTGGTCAGAACCTTCCAGATACAGATCGGCTGAATGACCGTTGAATTCTGGACGGGCATCCACAACCGAAGAGTGGGTACTGCCTGAATCAAACCAAACATCCAGTGTATCTGGCGCTTTGGTGTAATCTGCGGCCTCATCACCCAGCAGGTCTGCTGCGTCCAGATCCCACCAGGCTTGAATGCCATTGGCTTCAACGCGCTTGGCGACTTCTTCGATCAATTCAACGGTACGAGGATGTGGTTCTTGTGTCTCTTTATGAATGAACAGAGACATTGGTACGCCCCATGTACGCTGGCGAGAGATACACCAGTCTGGACGGTTTTCTACCATTGATTCGATACGTGCTTGTCCCCAGCCTGGGATCCACTGGACATCTTTGATCTCTTTCAGAGATTGTTCACGCAAACCATTTTTGTCCATGCTGATGAACCATTGTGGTGTTGCACGGAAGATAATGGGTTTTTTGTGACGCCAGCAGCACGGGTAGCTGTGTTGGATTTTTGCCAGATTCAGCAATGCGCCTTTCTCTTTCAGTAATTCAACAATGATGTCGTTAGCTTTAAAGACAAATTGTCCATCCAGAGAAGGATAAGTACCAGAGAGATAGCAGCCATTCGGCCCAACCGGGTTGGCGATTTCAAGGCCATATTTTAAGCTGATAGCGTAATCGTCTGGACCGTGACCACCCGCGGTATGGACTGCACCTGTACCTGCTTCAAGCGTGACGTGATCACCGAGGATAGCAGGCACATCGTAGCTCATGAATGGATGGTTAAAGCGCAATAGTTCCAGAGCCTCACCCGTGCAATCGCTTAAAACTTCCCATGCAGTGATACCCGCGCGCTGCATAACGCTCTCGACAAGCTCAGCCGCCAGAATGATGCATTCATCATTGATTTTGACCAATTGGTAGGTGATTTCTGCACCCAAAGCAATCGCACGGTTTGCTGGCAATGTCCACGGGGTGGTGGTCCAGATAATTAAAGAAACAGGCAGGCCTTGTGGTTGTACATCAAATTTGGCGTACACGGCATCAGCATCAACAGCCGTGAAGCGCACGTCGATGGAAGGGGAGGTTTTATCGTAGTATTCCACTTCCGCTTCGGCGAGGGAGGAACCACAGTCAGTACACCAGTGAACGGGTTTTACCCCTTTCAGTAAGTGTCCATTCTTGATAATACGGCCTAGCGCACGAATGATGTCAGCTTCAGTTTTGAAGTCCATGGTCAGGTAAGGTTTATCCCAATCACCCAGAACACCCAGACGTTTGAAGTCCGCTTTCTGTGCTTCGACCTGAGTCATGGCATATTTACGGCACTCAGCACGAAATTCAGCGGCGGAAAATTTTTCCCCAGGCTTGCCGATAATCTGCTCAACCTTGAGCTCAATAGGCAAACCGTGGCAGTCCCAACCTGGAATATAAGGCGAGTCGAAGCCTGACAGCCCTTTGGACTTAATAACAATATCTTTGAGAATTTTATTAACTGAGTGACCAATATGAATATCGCCGTTTGCATATGGAGGGCCATCATGCAAAATAAACGTTTTCTTGCCAGATTTTGCTTTTCTAATTGCCTGATACAAACCTTCTTTGTACCAACGTTTTAACATATCTGGTTCGCGCTTCGCTAAATCCCCGCGCATAGGGAACCCTGTTTCCGGTAAATTCAGGGTGTCTTTATAGTCACTCATTATAGATTCTCAGTTCCAATTTTCCGCTAGATACATGACTTGGATCGCTGCAAGAGATAGTCTCTCGCTGCAACCACATCATTTGCGATTTGCTGTTTAAGCGCATCAAGCGAAGCAAATCGCTGCTCATTACGCAATTTTTTACGTAATACTACATCGATATGACGCCCATACAGATCCATTTGGGTATCAATCAAATGCACTTCAAGTTGCAGGCCCAGGCCCGCAACCGTAGGGCGATTGCCTATATTTGCAACACCCGGTAGGGGGTTATCACCTAATCCATGGACTTCTACAGCATAAACGCCCTTAACAGGCGCCACGAGACGTTTCAACGGTAAATTGGCAGTGGGAAAACCGATGGTGCGTCCCAATTGCTTACCGTGAACAACTCTGCCACTTATACTGTAAGGATGCCCCAGTAATATTTCGGCCAAAGTCAGGTCATCATTTTGCAGTGCCTGACGAATGATTGTACTGCTGATCCTAAGACCACTGTCACAAAAGCTGGCTGTGCTGGCGACATCAAAACGGTATTGTTTACCTGCTTGCTGCAAATAGTGGAAATCTCCGCGGCGATTTTTGCCAAAACGGAAGTCATCTCCTATTGCCAAAAACTTAACACCCAGTTTTTCAACGAGCAACTGTGAAACAAAGGCTTCAGGTGAGTTGGCTGCAAAATGTTTGTCAAATTTCACACATAACAGATAATCAACGCCATTTTGGGCTAGATACTTTATTTTATCTCTCAGCCTTGTCAGGCGAGCAGGCGCTTTATCTGCCACAAAAACTTCCAGAGGCTGCGGTTCGAAAATCATGACCATCGTCGGTAATCCGAGACGCTGCCCTTCTTGCTTCAAGTGTTTTAATAAAGCCTGATGCCCGCGATGGACACCATCAAAATTACCAATCGTCAGCACGCAACCATGGTGACGCGCCCGGATATTGTGTATACCGCGAATTAGCTCCATAGCTGGCTCAATACCGTGGAAATTGCCGGATTATACCTTGTACAAAGCGCAAGGTTAACCCACGATCACAAAGGGTTTTAATTAATAACCTGATTCATACAATAAAAATAGGCTAGATGCCCGAAAAATATTTAATTTATCGCATTTCTCTGTGATTCATTCAGTTTTTTTATTGCGAAAGACTGTATTCCCTCTGAGTAAGCTGATAAAATCCCGCCCCATCACAACGTAACCAGCGTCGCTGTACAACGACGCTTATTTGCACAAATCCATTGACAAAAGAAGGCTGAACAGGCATATTCCTCGGCCTTTGAATTGTCCTCGATAGAATATATTTGGGAGTTGGACCTTGGCTAATATCAAATCAGCTAAGAAACGCGCCGTACAGTCTGAGAAACGCCGTCAGCACAATGCGAGCCGTCGTTCTATGGTGCGCACTTTTATCAAGAAAGTCTACGCGGCTATCGCTGCTGGCGACAAAGAAGCTGCACAGAAAGCATTCAATGACATGCAACCAATTGTTGATCGTCACGCCTGCAAAGGTCTGATCCACAAAAACAAAGCAGCACGTCATAAATCTGCTCTGGCAGCACAAATCAAAGCAATGTAATCATTGATTTTGATGACCTAAAAAAACCGGCTTAAAGCCGGTTTTTTTGTCTCTGCTGATTTTAATATAATTTTTCAGGACGACTTTTGGGTGGCGAGCTAAACAAAGCAGAAAAATCTTTGTTACACACGCGCTGGACAGCCGGATGCTGAATCATACGCTCGGCAAAGATAACGTAATATTCTTCCTGCACCGTATCCAATCGACCTATCTCAACAATATCACTGTCAGCGAAAATATCATTGGCGTAGAAAGAAGGCGCAATGAAAATGGCGTTGTGATACAGACCAAACGCTTTCATCAAAGCGGCATCATCAAATTCGCCCAGCACTTCAACTTCGAGATTTTTATTGCGTATCCATGTCAGGAGCTTTCTGCCTAACATCGAGCGGCGGCCTGGGATTAATAAACGGCGCTCTTCCAAACAGGCTGGAAAGGGCTTTTCTGGGATCGGCTGGCGGCAGTAAAAACTGATATTGCATTCGCCCAATTTCACTGAGAACAATCCTTCCTGCTGAGAAGAATCCACAGGGCAATCGGATAGGATCATATCCAGTTTATGCTGGCTGAGCTGTTCAAGTAGCATTTCATGTGTCGATTCAAAGCAACGCAAGTGGATCTTTTCGTGCTCCACAACGGTTGTTTCCAGCACTTTACTGACTAAACGTTTGGACAGCGCATCAGCGACACCCACATCAAACAGCAGATTTGATTCTCGGCTGTAAGTCACGATGTCCATCATTTCCTGGCTGAGTGTAAACATCTTATCCGCATAGCGAAAAATTAATTGCCCCAACTCTGAGGGGACTAATCCTCTTCCCTGGCGCTTGAATAACTTCCCACCCAGACGCTCCTCCAACGCTTTTATCTGCCCTGTAATGGTTTGTGGTGTCAGGTATAGCGCTTCTGCCGCCCCTACAACCGAGCCTTCCTTGCAAACATGCCAAAAATAATAGAGGTGGTTAAAATTTAAATGTGAAACCCGCATATATTTATCCTTGTGTATTGCCTCACATCTGTATAACAGCCGTGACCATACATTTCAGGTCGCCAGATTATGGCGTTTTCCTATTTTTCTATTGCTATTTTCTATGACAATAAAAATATTCGCGGCATCACAGTTATAAACGCTTTGCCGCGAATATTAAGAGAATGTGTTACCTCGGAAATTCTTTCTATATCTGTGCTTAAATTAGTCTATTCATCTGTTTTTGACTACGTCTTTTTCTTCGGTAACAGTATGGCTAGTAATCCATAACCAACAACCGCTGCGGTGGTAGAACCTATCAATATACTTAAGCGGGAATATGTGCTGAAAGTGTCATTGAGACCTTCAAATGCCAGACCTGAGATAAAAATAGACATGGTAAAACCGATCCCACACAGTACGGAAACAGCGAAGATTTGTCTCATGCCAATTTTTTCCGGCAATTTAGCAATTCCCAGTTTTACCGCAATCCAGCTAAACAGGAAAATACCTAATGGCTTGCCAATAAACAGGCCAAGGGCAATGCCTATAGGCAATATACTGGTTAAGCCACCTAATGTGACGCCTTGTAATGAAACGCCGGCATTGGCAAAAGCAAACAGTGGCAGAATGAAATAAGCAACCCATGAATGCAGTTCATGCTCCAAAGTTTCAGAAGGTGACTCGCCTTTTTTATTTCGAAGGGGGATCAGAAACCCGACAATAACGCCAGCCAATGTAGCATGAATACCTGATTTCAAGATACACACCCATAAAACAGCACCAACAATCAGATAAGCGGATGTTTTAGCGATCCCTTTCCAATTCATCCAGGCCAGTAGTCCAATCATGGCGGTAGCCAAGCCTAATGCAGTCAGAGAGACTGTTTTGGTATAGAACAGTGCGATAATGATGATTACACCTAAATCATCAATAATCGCCAACGCAAGCAAAAATACTTTCAATGCGGTGGGAACGCGTTTCCCCAGCAACGCCATGACCCCTAATGCAAAAGCGATATCTGTTGCGCAGGGAATTGCCCAACCTTGTTGGGTGATCTCGTCACTGCCATTAAACAGCAGATAGATCAATGCCGGCGCCAACATTCCTCCTAATGCTGCAATGGCTGGGAAAATGGCTTTATCACGGCCTGCAAGTGAGCCTTCCATGAGTTCTCGTTTCACTTCCAGCCCGACAATGAGAAAAAAGACCGCCATTAATCCATCATTTATCCATAGTAATAATGGCTTGTTGATTTCCAGCGCTGCAAATTGTACTGCAACAGGAAGATTGAGAAAGTGATGATAGATACCCTGCAATGGCGTATTCGCCATAACCAGCGCAATGATGGCCGCGATAATGAGAAGGATCCCCCCTGCGGCCTCTAATTTCAAAAATTGGCGAATGATTGCAGTCATGGATAAATTAACCTATGAAATTACTCAAGGTTACGCATGTTATTATAGTCATGACATCGGAAAAAGTAGATTATTTGTGCAATATTGATCGTGATATTCGAATTGTAACATATTGAAATAATATTTTTTAAAATTTTGATAAATTACACTGTATAGAAGAAGAAATTTTAATCATTATTTGTAATAACGAGATGAGTAAGATACTCCATGACAACATTACTTTTCCTGTTTGTTCTTGGCGCTGCTTTGTTACATGCCAGTTGGAATGCCTTAGTTAAGATTAGCGCTGATCGGTTCCTGGGCATTTCAATTATTGTCTTTTTTGCCGGAATTATTGCCACATTAGGGCTGTTTTGGGTTGGATTACCGTCATTACCTTCTGTGCCGTGGTTAATCTTATCTGCTGTTTTACATACGGCTTATTGTCTGTTTTTAAGTCGCTCTTATGCGACGGGAGATTTGGGGCAGGTATATCCCATTGCCAGAGGTTGTGCACCACTCATTACCGCGTTATTGAGTTGGATAATTTTGCAGGAAATGTTACCGCCTCTAGCCATGCTGGGAGTGGCGCTTATTATCGTGGGGATTATGTTAATTGCTTTTCCACATGGGAAAAATGCTCTTCATCTGGATCGTAAAACGTTACTTGCGGCAATCACAACATCAGCATTTACCGCCGGTTATACTTTGTCCGATGGCGCTGGCTCCAGAGCTGGCGATAATACCTTGGCTTATATCTTATGGCTGTTTGCTATTAATGGTTGGATCATGGGTGTGATGATGTATTTCAGGTATTGGAATACGGCCGGAAGGAAGCTTCATCAATATTGGAAACAAGGGGTATTGGGCGGGCTGATGCAATTACTCAGTTATGGCATCGTGATTTGGGCGATGAGTCATGCTCCCATCGTGCTGGTTGCGGCATTACGTGAAACTAGCGTGTTATTTGCGATGTTATTGTCTGTTGTTATCTTGCGAGAGCCGTTTAGCAAAATGCGTTTATTGGCTTGTATTGTGATTGTGGCTGGGGTGATTGTTACGAAGCTGGGGTAACTTCCCGTTAAAATTGAAGGTGGCTTAATAAATTAGAAATCCCGCCAATACATTAGAAAAATAGTCAGGCGGGATTTATGAGAGATCTAAATTACTTGGTCAGATCATCAAAAAATTTCTTCACGCCATCAAGGAAACTTTTGGAGCGAGGACTATTGGTTTCACCGCTTTTCCCGCCAAAAGATTCGCCTAATTTGCGCATCAGCTCTTTTTGTTCTTCATTCAGCTTAACCGGTGTTTCTACTACGACACGGCACAGCAAGTCGCCTTGGACACCGCCACGGACGGATTTAACACCTTTACCTTTCATACGGAACAGCTTGCCAGTCTGGGTTTCCGCAGGAATTTTCAGGCTGACACGACCATCAAGGGTTGGAACTTCAATTTCGCCACCCAATGCTGCCGTTGCGAAGTTGATCGGCACTTCACAATAGAGGTTGCTGCCATCACGCTCGAAGATATGGTGAGCCTTGACTTGAACCTGAACGTATAAATCGCCGGATGGTGCGCCGTGTTCACCTGCTTCACCTTCACCACTCAAGCGAATGCGATCGCCGGTATCGACGCCCGCTGGAATTTTAACGGACAGTGTCTTGTATTTTTCAACGCGGCCATGCCCATGACATTTACCGCAAGGCTCTTTGATGATTTTTCCGCGGCCATGACACTGCGGACAAGGTTGTTGAACTGCGAAAAATCCTTGACGCATTTGTACCTGACCAGCCCCATGACAGGTTGGACACGTTTCTGGGCTGGTACCCGCTTTGGCCCCACTGCCATGGCAGGTATCGCAAGATTCCAGAGTTGGAATGCGGATCTCTTTGGTCACACCACGGACAGCTTCTTCCAGGGTTAATTCCATGCTGTAACGCAGGTCTGATCCACGGCTAGGACGCTGCTGACGACGGCCACCACCGAAAATATCGCCGAAAACGTCACCAAAGATATCGCTAAAGTCAGCTCCATTACCGAAACCACCTGCGCCGCCCATGCCACCTTGTTCAAAGGCAGCATGACCATATTGGTCATAAGCAGCACGTTTTTGAGGATCTGTCAGGATCTCATACGCTGCTTTAATTTCTTTGAATTTACTTTCTGATTCTTTATCACCTTGGTTACGGTCAGGGTGATATTTCATTGCCAGCCGTTTATAGGCTTTTTTGATCTCTTTTTCATCTGCGGTTTTGGAAACACCCAAAACTTCGTAATAATCTTTTTTTGCCATCGTATTGTTTACCCTTAACACGCACACACGGGCGTGGAGTTACCTCAACGCCCGTGCCAGTTAACAAGTAACAGGCGCCCTGTTACTTTGCCCGCTAAGGGCTATTATTTTTTGTCTTTAACTTCTTCGAATTCAGCGTCTACAACGTCGTCGTCTTTCTTCGCGTTATTTGCGCCTGCATCTGCAGCACCAGCTTGGGCTTGCTGTTGGGCAATTTCCAGTAGTTTCTGGGATGCTTCAACCAGAGCTTGGATCTTCGCTTCAATTTCAGCTTTATCTTCGCCTTTTGCCGCAGTCTCCAGCTCAGAAGTTGCTTTCTCGATAGCTGCTTTATCGTCTGCTGCCAGTTTGTCACCCGCTTCTTCAACTTGCTTACGAGTGCCGTGGATCAGTTGGTCAGCTTGGTTACGGATCTGAACCAGCTCTTCAAACTTACGGTCAGCTTCTGCGTTTGCTTCTGCGTCACGTACCATCTGTTGGATTTCTTCTTCGTTCAGACCAGAAGAGGCTTTGATGGTGATGTTTTGCTCACGACCTGTGTTTTTATCTTTCGCAGAAACATGCAGGATGCCGTCAGCATCGATATCGAAAGTCACTTCAATCTGCGGAGTACCGCGCATTGCTGGTTGAATGCCATCCAGGTTGAACTGGCCCAGAGATTTGTTATCGCTGGCACGTTTACGCTCACCCTGTATTACGTGGATCGTTACCGCAGATTGGTTATCTTCCGCTGTAGAGAACACCTGGCTATGTTTAGTTGGAATAGTGGTGTTCTTGGAAATCAGGGAAGTCATCACGCCGCCCATGGTTTCAATACCCAGAGACAGTGGTGTGACGTCCAGCAGCAGAACGTCTTTCACGTCGCCAGCCAGTACACCGCCCTGAACCGCTGCACCCATTGCTACTGCTTCGTCTGGGTTCACATCTTTACGTGGCTCTTTGCCGAAGAAATCTGCAACGGCTTTCTGCACCATTGGCATACGAGTCTGACCACCAACCAGAATCACATCGTGGACGTCAGATACAGACAGACCGGCGTCATTCAGTGCGACTTTCAGAGGCTCGATTGAACGTTTAACCAGGTCTTCAACCAGAGATTCCAGTTTTGCACGAGTCACTTTAATGTTCATGTGCTTAGGACCGGTCGCATCGGCTGTGATGTATGGCAGGTTTACATCAGTCTGCTGTGCAGAAGAAAGTTCGATTTTCGCTTTTTCTGCCGCTTCTTTCAGACGCTGCATTGCCAGTGGGTCATTACGCAGGTCGATGCCTTGTTCTTTCTTAAACTCGTCAACCAGATAGTTGATCATGCGGCTGTCGAAGTCTTCACCACCCAAGTGGGTATCACCATTGGTTGCCAGAACTTCATACGTTTTTTCGCCATCAACTTCATCGATTTCGATGATAGAGATATCGAAAGTACCACCACCCAAGTCATAAACTGCGATGGTGCGGTTGCCGATTTCTTTATCCAGGCCGTAAGCCAGTGCAGCCGCGGTTGGTTCGTTGATGATACGCTTAACTTCCAGACCTGCGATACGGCCAGCATCTTTAGTTGCCTGACGCTGTGCATCGTTGAAGTATGCAGGAACAGTGATAACAGCTTCTGTTACTGGTTCACCCAGATAGTCTTCCGCTGTTTTCTTCATCTTCTTCAGAACTTCAGCAGAAACCTGAGGTGGTGCCATTTTTTGGCCTTTTACTTCCAGCCATGCATCGCCGTTATCCGCTGCCATGATTTTGTATGGCATGATAGAGACGTCACGCTGCACTTCTTCGTCTTGGAAACGACGACCAATCAAACGCTTAATGGCGAACAACGTGTTTTGCGGGTTAGTAACAGCCTGACGTTTAGCTGGTTGACCAACCAGAGTTTCACCATCCTGAGTATATGCGATGATAGAAGGTGTGGTACGGTCACCCTCGCTGTTTTCAAGCACACGAGTGGTTGTGCCGTCCATAATTGCTACACAAGAGTTGGTAGTTCCCAAGTCGATACCAATGATTTTACCCATCTAAACGCCTCCACAAAGAATTCATATATTCGGTCAAGTTACTAAGCTATATGAGGACGAATGTTTGCTTTTCAATGGCGCTGTTCGCCAGAAATTCCTCATTTTATTTTCCAGCTAATGCCGAAATATTCAGTAGTAACTGTAGTTGAGACTTAGATGGGGTCATTCATCTCATCATCAAGGGGAGAATTGAAAAAAAATTGAGATTTAATAAAAAAATTTTTCGCAGGCCATTGTGTAGTTGATGTCATCACATTATGATTCGCCGCCTTTTATGGTTTCTTGGTGCAGGAAAGTGCCACGATAACTTTTTCAATATTTTGTTTTATTTGTGTTTTCTAGGGGAAATATGCATTCTAATCAGTTAGCGAACCCAGGCCCATTGGGTTTAATGGGTTTTGGCATGACAACCATTTTGTTGAATCTGCACAATGCAGGTTTTTTCCCATTGGCATCAGCAATTTTGAGCATGGGAATTTTTTACGGTGGTTTGGCTCAGGTACTGGCAGGTATCTTTGAGTACAAAAAAGGAAATACGTTTGCGGCAACCGCATTTACCTCTTACGGCTTGTTCTGGCTGAGCCTGATCGCTTTGCTGTTTCTGCCAAAGATGGGGCTGGCTGAAGCAACCAGTCATGAGTTCCTTGGCGTTTATCTCGCCTTGTGGGGAATATTCACCCTGTTTATGTTCTTTGGTACGTTGAAAGCTAACCGTGTCCTGCAATTTGTATTTGCCAGCCTGACGCTGCTGTTTGCATTGCTGGCAATTGGCAATATCACCGGCAATGCCAGCATTTTGACCTTTGCAGGTTTTGAAGGTGTTATCTGCGGTGCGAGTGCTTTCTATCTGGCAATGGCTGAAGTTCTGAATGAACAATATGGCCGTACTATTCTGCCAATTGGTGAAGTGAAACACGCTTAACCGTTTTTAGACAGGATGAGTGAGTTATGCTCATCCTGTATTTGATTATCCTTTAATTTCCCACCTGTTTTCAGTTAGATTTTTTCCGCAAGTAAACCCCCAATAAAAGACCAACTACCGATAAGGTCATCATGTAATAAGCAGGTGCCAGCGCGGTATATGTCAGCAATAAGGTGACGAAGATTGGTGTCAGTCCCCCAAAAATGGCATAAGCCAAATTATACGCAAATGAAATGCCACTAAACCTGACTTCTGGCGGATAGCTTTTCACCATAACAAAAGGAGTAGCGCCAATCACACCGACAGTCAGACCAGTGAGGGAATAAGTACTAAATAGTTTGAGCGGTTCATGGCTGATATTGTGGTAGAAAAACCATGTTGTGGCAGCCAATAGAATGCAACCTATAATCAGCACGATACCGGCTCCCCATTTATCACATAAGTATCCGGCAAAGATACAGCCAATCGCTAATGAGATAATCGCCAGACTGTTTGCTTTCAAAGTCAGTGATTGTTCAAGATTAAATACTGTCTGCATATAGGTTGGTGTCATCAAGATAACAACGACAATGCCAGCAGAAAGGAGCCATGTAAGCAGCATGGAAATAGAGGTGGCGCGCTTGTAATTAAAAACAACCGTCTTTAGTGGCAGCTCTTCTGCTAACGCTTTGCGTTCCTGCATTTCCTTGAAGACAGGGGTTTCATGCAGCCAGCGGCGCAGATACATAGCGCATAAACCGAAAATACCGCCTAAGAAAAATGGCAGACGCCATGCCCAATCCAGGACTTCTTGTCTGGAATAAATCGAAGTAATAATGGTTGCGACGAGAGAACCAAATAAAATCCCCAAACTCAATCCTGCCGTTAAAACACCACAGGCAAATCCAATGCGTTTATGGGGAACATGTTCTGCCACAAAAACCCAGGCTCCGGGCACTTCTCCGCCAATTGCGGCTCCTTGCATAATCCGCATCAGTAGCAGCAGGACAGGGGCAGCCATGCCTATGACGTCATAGGTGGGTAACATGCCGATAGCCAGTGTTGGTAAAGCCATCAACAATATGCTGAGTGAAAACATTTTCTTACGCCCAATGAGATCACCAAAATGGGCCATGATGATCCCACCTAAAGGCCGAACCAGATAACCCGCCGCAAAAATACCGAATGTCTGTAGTTGTCTGAGCCATTCAGGTATATCAGCGGGGAAAAAGAGTTCTCCAAGTGCAACAGCAAAAAAGATAAAGATAATGAAGTCGTAAAATTCCAGAGCGCCACCTAAAGCCGCTAAGGACAGCGTTTTATAATCTTGTTTATTTAATGGACGATTGTGATGTTGTGACATAAGTTACCGATTTATAGTTATAAAATGGGTTCTGAGGTGTTTATTTTCAATGTTCTGACCAGACTCAAAATAGATGAAAATAAAACTTATGCTATATTAAAAGGTATTTATTCTACAAATTTTAAAAAGAATCCAACCCACATGTTATGTCACTTCCATGTCGAATAAAATCACACGCATACTATCTTTTTTAAAGCACAGGCAGTGCGGAAAATGAGGGAAGTGGCATGAAATACCAGATACTGGCCCAGGAAATCATTGTGGGTGTTGGTGGTAAAGCAAATATTGTCAGTCTCGTTCATTGTGCGACTCGGCTGCGTTTTAAACTATGGGATCGCTCACTCGCCGATATCAATAAACTAAAAGCCCATCCTGATATCATTACGGTTGTCGAAAGTGGTGGACAATTTCAGGTTGTGATTGGTAATCAAGTCAAAGAGGTATATCAGGTTATCCAACAAGTGTTAGCACCTTCTGATGAAACACCTGCAATGCCAAATCCAACTGGCAAGCACGATAACTTATTTAACCATTTTATCGATATTATTTCGGGTATCTTTACCCCATTTTTGGGGGTAATGGCAGCTTCCGGGATCTTAAAAGGCTTGCTTGCCGTTACCATTGCATTTCATTGGCTAACACCTGACAGCGGTACTTATCGTATCTGGTATGCTGCCAGTGACTCGCTGTTTTATTTTTTCCCTTTATTACTTGGCTATACCGCAGGTAAAAAGTTTGGGGGCAATCCATTTATTACAATGGGAATTGGCGGAGCCTTGGTACATCCCATGATTATCTCTGCTTTCGAGGCATCTATAGTTGCTGGCAGCACAACTGAATACTTTATGGGTATCCCACTCTCATTTTTGAATTATAGCTCTTCTGTGATCCCAATTATTTTTGCCTCCTGGATAAGCTGTAAAATAGAGAAAAAATTGGATTCACGCCTGCCCGTCACCATTAAAACCTTCATTACTCCCCTTGTCTGCCTGATATTGATTGTTCCACTCGTCTTTATTGTCATTGGGCCAGTGGCGACATCGCTAAGCTATTCATTGGCTTATGGTTATCAGGCAGTATATGAGTTTGCACCGGCTCTGGCAGGGGCAATTATGGGAGCAATCTGGCAAGTTTGTGTCATTTTTGGGCTGCATTGGGGATTAGTACCAATCATGTTCAACAACTTAACGGTTTTGGGGCATGATACGTTAACCCCCTTGTTGTTACCGGCCGTAATAGGGCAAACGGGGGCTGCATTGGGCGTTTTCTTGCGTACCCGCGATGCTAAATTAAAAATGTTGTCTGGCTCTGCTGTTACCGCTGGTATCTTTGGTATCACTGAGCCTGCGGTTTATGGGGTTACCCTGCCTTACCGTCGGCCGTTTATCTTTGGTTGTATTGCTGGTGCGATTGGTGGCTCTGTGGTTGGTTATTACCAAAGTGCTGTTTATTCAATAGGACTAAGCAATATTTTTACTTTTACTCAAATGATCCCGCCATCAGGAATCGATAATACCGTATGGGGCGCAATAATTGGCACATTGCTAGCGTTTATTATCGCGACCATTTTGACGTGGTTATTTGGCCTGCCTGCTGTTACCAGTTCACCTACAGAAAACAACACCGATAAAAACCAATCTGAATTCCTACATAAGCCTTAAATATCCATGAGAGGAGGGTTTGCATGAAACAGTTTCCAACGCATTTTTTATGGGGAGGCGCGATTGCTGCCAATCAAGTTGAAGGTGCTTATTTGACGGATGGAAAAGGTTTTTCCACTTCAGATGTTTTGCCACAAGGGATTACTGGCCCCGTTGTTGAACGTGATCCTGCGGATGAAACGCGATATCTCAAAGATATTGCTATCGATTTCTATCACCGTTACCCCGAAGATATCGCCCTGTTTGCAGAAATGGGATTTAAATGCTTACGTACCTCGATTGCCTGGAGCCGGGTTTTTCCTCATGGCGATGAAAAGCAACCCAATGAAGCGGGCCTGGCATTTTATGACCAGTTGTTCGACGAAATGGCCAAATATGGCATCCAACCTTTGATCACATTATCTCACTATGAAATGCCGTGGACGCTAGTCAAAAAATATGGCGGGTGGGGAGATCGCAGATTGATCGCCTTTTTTGAACACTATGCGCGCACGGTATTTAATCGCTACCAGAGTAAGGTGAAGTTATGGCTGACATTTAATGAAATCAATATGTCGCTGCATGAACCGCTGACAGGTGTTGGATTATCGAGAAACAGCACTCAATCAGAGAT
This sequence comes from Xenorhabdus griffiniae, assembly GCF_015163655.1. Classification (GTDB taxonomy): domain Bacteria; phylum Pseudomonadota; class Gammaproteobacteria; order Enterobacterales; family Enterobacteriaceae; genus Xenorhabdus; species Xenorhabdus griffiniae. The sequence continues at coordinate 32,466 of NZ_JADEUF010000012.1, forward strand.
CTATCAAGCTATTCACCATCAATTGGTTGCCAGCGCCAGAGCAGTGAAATTGTGCCGAGAGATCATTCCTGATGCCCAGATTGGTAATATGTTGCTGGGTGGTTTGATGTATCCATTAACCTGTAAACCCGAAGATGTATTGGCAACGCTTCAGAAAAATCAAAAGTGGTTATTTTTTGGCGATGTCCAAAGCCGTGGGAATTATCCTGGCTATATGTTGCGTTATTTTCGCGAGAATGGCATTGAACTGACAATTACAGAGCAAGATAAGCATGATCTGAAAAATACGGTCGATTTTATCTCATTTAGTTATTACATGAGCGGCTGTATGACCGCAGATGAAGCGGAATACCAGAAACAGCAGGGTAATATTCTGCATATGGTGGCTAATCCTTATTTACCCAGTTCAGAATGGGGTTGGCAGATAGATCCCCTTGGGTTACGCACGATATTGAATTTGTTATGGGATCGCTATCAGAAACCTTTGTTTATCGTTGAGAATGGCTTGGGTGCGAAAGATACACCGGAAGCGGATAGCAGTATTCGGGATGATTATCGTATTCAATACCTTAGCGATCATCTTATCCAGGTCAGAGAAGCGATTGAAGATGGTGTGGATATTATGGGATATACCAGTTGGGGGCCTATTGATTTGGTCAGTGCTTCAAAAGGTGAGATAAGCAAACGCTACGGTTATATCTATGTTGACCAGAATGAACAGGGAACCGGTTCATTGGAGCGGCGTCGTAAGAAGAGTTTTTATTGGTATAAGCGGGTGATTGAAACCAATGGTAGTAGTTTGGGTGAGTAATTCTATTTTTTTATCCATAAGGTTCTGAGCCTGTTCAGAACCTTTATGGTATGGACTTTTAACGACGTGCACTTTTCGGCCTGAACGCGGCAACAACGTTTTCATCCGTTTCCACATAGGGACCATCCAGCAATTGGATGCAATAGGGAACACTGGCAAAAATTCCCGCTACCAACACCTTGCCATTTTCGTCTTTTAATCCTTCCAGTGTTTCTGCGATGGCTTTCGGTTGTCCGGGAAGGTTGAGAATCAGCGCTTGATTGCGGATCACGCCGACTTGTCGGGACAGGATGGCGGTTGGCACAAATTGAAGGCTGATTTGACGCATCTGTTCCCCAAATCCTGGCATTTCACGATCCGCAATTGCCAACGTTGCATCTGGCGTGACATCACGACGCGCAGGCCCTGTTCCTCCCGTGGTGAGCACCAAATGGCAGCCCAGTTCATCGACCAATTCACACAATGTTTGTTCAATCAGGATTTGCTCATCAGGAATAAGGCGGGTTTCTACGCTAAAAGGTGTGGTAATCGCTTTTTTCAGCCATGTTTCCAGTGCGGGCAGCCCTTTATCCTGATAAACGCCGTTTGAAGCACGATCGGAAACAGACACGAGGCCAATGCGCAATACATTCATACAAACCTCAATTAATTATAATAATAGGAAAAATAATAAAATTTATTGGCGGTAACGTGAAATAAACAAAAGGCGACCTATTTTGTCGCCTTTGTGCAAGAAAAAATAGCGTATCGCTTGAAATTACAGCAAGTCAGCGATCATGCTTTCAAGTTTGCCTTGGTCTACTGCAAACTTACGGATACCTTCTGCCAGTTTTTCCGTTGCCATTGCATCCTGGTGGTGGTTCCAGTAGAACTCAGCTTCAGTCATTGGTGCTGGGCGCTCTTTGATTTCGCCTTCATAACCCAATTTACGTTCAACTTCACCCGCTGTTTCTGACAGCTCTTTCAGCAGTGCTGGAGAGATTGTCAGGCGATCACAGCCTGCCAGTTCCAGAATTTCACCCGCGTTACGGAAACTTGCACCCATAACAACTGTGTTGTAACCGTGTTCTTTGTAGTACTGATAAATTTCAGTAACGGAAATCACGCCTGGATCTTCATGCGGTGCGAATTCTTTCTGACCACTATTTGCTTTATACCAGTCAAGGATACGGCCAACAAATGGAGAAATCAGGTAGACACCCGCTTCAGCACAAGCACGTGCCTGGGCAAAGGAGAACAACAGCGTCAGGTTACAGTTGATGCCTTCTTTTTCCAGTTGTTCCGCAGCACGGATACCTTGCCAGGTGGAAGCCAGTTTGATCAGAATGCGATCGTTGCTGATACCTGCTTCGTTGTACAGCTTGATCAAACGTTTTGCTTTCGCTACGCTTGCTTCGGTGTCATAAGACAGGCGTGCATCAACTTCAGTGGAGATACGGCCAGGGATCAGTTTCAGAATTTCCAGGCCAATGTTGATAGCCAATTTATCGCTGGCATCAATAAGTTGTTGTTCACGGGAATCGCTTTGACCACGCGCCCATTCAACAGCTTCATCGATCAGTTGGCGATATTCTGGAATTTGTGCTGCATTCAAAATCAGGGAAGGGTTGGTGGTCGCATCTTGCGGCTGATACAGTTTCATCGCCGCGATATCCCCGGTATCTGCTACTACTGTTGTCAGTTTACGCAGGGAAGTCAGTTTATCGGTCATGTTTAATATCTCATCGTTATACGTAAAATCTTTGGCAACATTGCCTCGCCATCTGGTGATAATAACATGGTCAGGCGCGGCTGTAAGGTAGGAAAATTCTATCGCTAAGATTCTCCTCTTTTTGTCTTTTTTGCTAAAGTGAGGGAAGTCTGGATTATTAGGAAAAAATAATGCTTATTACCATTTCACCGGCAAAAACACTTGATTATGCAAGCCCACTCGCAACAGAAAAATATAGTCAACCACTGTTATTGGTGGAAGCCCAACAATTGATCGAGATTTGCCGGACTTTAACGCCTGCGCAAATCGGCAGTTTGATGAGGATTAGTGATAAGTTGGCAGGATTGAATGCTGCTCGTTTTGGTGAATGGCAGCCTCATTTCACGCCAGACAATGCTCGCCAGGCGATTTTGGCATTTAAAGGTGATGTTTATACCGGTATGCAGGCTGAAACTTTTTCTGCTGACGATTTTGATTTTGCTCAAACACATTTAAGAATTCTATCTGGTCTGTATGGCGTTTTGCGTCCTCTCGATTTGATGCAGCCTTATCGTTTGGAAATGGGTATTAAGCTGGAAAATCCACGTGGTAAAGATCTGTATCAGTTTTGGGGCGACCGCATTACTGAAAATTTAAATGCGGCTCTGGAACAGCAAGGTGATGAGATTCTGGTCAATCTGGCATCAGATGAGTATTTTAAATCAGTAAATAGTAAAAAGCTGGCAGCCAGAGTTATCAAGCCTGTTTTTCTGGATGAAAAAAATGGCAAATACAAGGTCATTAGTTTCTATGCTAAAAAAGCCCGTGGCCTGATGAGCCGTTTCATTATTCAGAACCAACTGACCAATCCAGCACAACTGGTGGCGTTCGATCTGGAAGGATACGCTTTTGATGAATCTCTCTCTAAAGGAGATGAGTTGGTATTTAAGCGTTCTGAGCAGCATTAATTTTCAATACCTGATATCACTCCACCTATAAATAGGCGGAGTGATAACTGCCATGTTATTTCGATGTTTTTTCCATCAAAAATTCACGCAATGTTGAGAAGTCAGCGGGCATAAAGTGGGATAACAAGTCCAGATCTGCGCGCTCAGATAACGCTTGTGGCAAGGACAATGGTTGGCCGAGAGTGGCTTCGACGCTTTCCTTAAATTTGGCTGGATGAGCAGTGCCCAGGAACAAGCCATATTCCCCGTCTTGTAATTGATCCCGCAAAACACGATAAGCGATGGCAGCATGTGGTTCGGAAATATAGCCTTTTGCCGCCAGTTCGCGCATGGTGCTTTGAGTGGTTGAGTCATCTACAACCCCGTTTGCCAGTTCACTCAGTGCCCAGCCTTTGCGTTTGAACAATTCTTCAATACGTGGCCAGTTATTGGGCTGGCTGACATCCATAGCATTGGATAGCGTCGGAATGGTTTGATGTGGCTGCCACTTACCTGCTGCTAAATAACGAGGAACGGTATCATTGACGTTGGTTGCCGCGATAAAACGTTTTACCGGTAGTCCTAATGATTTTGCCAGCAACCCGGCGGTTAAATTACCAAAATTACCACTTGGGACGGAAATGACCAATTGCTCACGTTTTTCTGCGGGGATCTGCGCAACGGCTTCAAAGTAATAACAGATTTGTGCCAGTAGGCGGCTGATATTAATTGAATTAGCTGAGTTGAGATGTAAAGCCTGTTTCAGTTCTTCGTCATCAAAAGCCTGTTTGACCAATGCCTGGCAAGCATCGAAATCCCCCTTGATAGCAACTGTATGAATATTGCCACCCAGAGTACAAAAGAGTTTTTCCTGCAATGGGCTGATCTTGCCTTCGGGATAAAGGATCACCACCTGTACGTTATGCAAGCCATAGAAAGCATGGGCCACTGCGGCGCCGGTATCACCGGATGTTGCAGTTAAAATCGTGACGGGCTGCTCTCCTGCAATTTGGGCAAGAATTTGTGCCATAAAACGGCCACCAAAGTCTTTGAACGCCAGTGTCGGGCCGTGATAAAGCTCCAGTGAAGCGATGTCATCTTCGACAGTTGCTACAGGGGCAGGGAAGGCAAATGCGTTTTTTACGCGGCCTGCCAATTGTTCTGTGGGAATTTCATCGCCAATAAAAGCAGAGAGAATGCGTTGGCTGCGGCTGACAAAATCCAATTTCAATAAATCGTCAATTTCATTACGGCTGAATTCTGGCAAATCCTGCGGAAAAAAGAGGCCCTGCTGTTTACCTAACCCTTGTTTTACCGCCTGTGAAAAACTGACCTGCTCACTGTTATCTTTTAAGTTATATAATTTCATGGTTACTTTACCTGTCGTGCGCCTGCGAGATCCAGACGGCAAATATGTACAAAGCCTTCATCATTCTGTACGTAATGTTGTTGCAGCCACTGTGCAACTTCTTCTGCTACAGCCATTTCATGGCAAATTGCAAACAGTGTCGGGCCGGAGCCGGAAATGCCGCACGCCAGCGCCCCTAATGTTTTGACTGCATCACGTGCATGAGCAAAGCCGGGTAACAGTTGTGTGCGATAAGGTTCTGCCACAACGTCTTGCATTAATTTGGCAGCTAACCCTGATTGCTGGGTATGGCAGGCATGGATAAAGCCAGCAAAGTGACGTCCGTGCTCAATGATGTCCTCACGGGGATAGTGATTGGGCAGGATTGCACGGGCTTCTGCTGTTGATACTTTGATGCCGGGATAAGCCATTACCCATAGCCAATCCGCAAATGTGGGAACAGGCAGGCAGGTGGTATCTTCCTGAGATAATATCAATTGCAATCCGCCTAAATAGCAGGGAGCGACATTATCATAATGAACACCACCGGAAATACGTCCTTCTAATTCTCCCATCATCTCCAGCAACTGGTGTTGGTTAAATGGGCGGCCAGCATATTCATTCAATGCGACTAAACCAGCGACGACAGAGCAGGCACTGGAGCCTAATCCCGAACCGATCGGCATATTTTTCTCTAATGTCATGGTAACGGGCAGGTCTTTTCCCAGTCGTTGACAAAAAAGCTGCCAGCATTGATAGACGATATTCTGTTTGGGATTGGCAGGTAATTTGCCAACAAATCGTCCTTTATTATTCAAACTGAAACTATCAGCTTCACTTACAGAGACACAATCTCCAAGTAATGAGCCATCAATGGGAGAAACTGCTGCGCCAAGCACATCAAATCCGACGCCAACGTTCCCGATAGAGGCAGGCGCATAAACCCTGATAACCATTAAACCCCCAATTTCCATGACAGAGTGCGTAATATATCAGCAAAAACGCCGGCTGCCGTTACATCATTTCCTGCACCATAACCACGTAATACCAGCGGAATGGGTTGATAATAACGGGTGTAGAAAGCCAAAGCGTTTTCGCCATTTTTGACTTTATAAAGCGGATCGTTGCCATCAACAGAGACAATTTTCACTGTACAACGGCCTTGCTCAATTAAGCCAACATAACGTAATACTTTTCCTTGTTCTGCGGCTTGTTTTGCACGTTGGCTAAATTCCTGATCCAGTTGTGGTAAACGTTGCAGGAAACTGTCAACATCGCCACTGGCGTCGAACGATATAGGCAAAACGGGGTCGACATGAATATCGTCCAGTTCCAGTTCATAACCTGCCTCACGTGCCAGAATCAGCAGCTTCCGAGCAACATCCATGCCGGAGAGATCATCGCGTGGATCGGGTTCAGTAAAGCCTTTTTCTTTGGCCAGCATGGTCGCTTGTGATAGTGTCATACCTTCATCCAGCATACCGAAAATATAGGACAAAGAACCCGACAGGATGCCACTGAATTGCACTAATTCATCACCGGCATTAAGCAGATTTTGTAAGTTTTCGATAACCGGTAATCCAGCCCCTACGTTAGTGTCATACAAGAACTTACGTTTCGATTTCTCGGCGGCCTGACGGATTTGGCGATAATAAGCCATTGATAAGGTATTGGCTTTTTTATTGGGTGTGACAACGTTAAAGCCATCGCTGAGGAAACTTGCATACTGTTCCGCAATCGACTGATTGGAAGTGCAGTCGACAATGACAGGATTCAGGAGATGGTACTCTTTTTCGAGGCGGATCAGACGACTCAAGCTAAAAGGTTCGGTTGCTTCTGAGAGTGCCTGCTGCCAGTTATCCAGACAGATGCCTTGCACATCAGTCAATAAAGCGCGGGAATTGGCAATACCACAGACGCGCAGATCGATGTGTTTCTGTTTGAGCCAGGTTTGCTGACGACGTATTTGCTCGATCAATGCACTGCCTACCCCCCCCACACCGACAACGAAAACCTCGACGACCTGAGCGGTGTTAAACAGCATTTGGTGGCAAAGACGAACAGCCGTGGTCGCGGCATCGTTTTCAATAACGGCAGAAATGGAACGTTCAGAAGAGCCTTGCGCGATGGCAATGATGTTGATATTGGCGCGTGTCAATGCGGAGAAAAAGCGGGCAGACGTTCCTGGCTGAGTGCGCATACCATCGCCAACGACAGAAATAATGGCAAGATTGTCGATCACGTCGATGGGATCAAGCACACCATCTTTCAGCTCCAGATAAAATTCTTCTGTCAGAGCCTTTTGTGCTTTTGCCAATTCTTTTTGTGGCACACAGAAGCTGATGCTGTACTCTGACGAAGATTGCGTGATTAATACAACGGAAATACCCTTGCGTGACATGACGGAAAAGATCCGTGCCGCCATCCCGACCATACCTTTCATGCCCGGGCCGGAAACGTTGAACATCGCCATGTGATCCAGATTGGTAATGCCTTTAATCGGCATATTCTGCTCTTTTTGCCCATCATTAATGTGTGCATCGCCAATAAAAGTACCTGGCGCATCGGGATTGGCAGTATTTTTTATCAGGCAAGGAATTTGAAACTGAGCAATCGGGGCGATGGTGCGAGGATGAAGGACTTTCGCACCGAAATAAGACAATTCCATCGCTTCCTGATATGACAAGCTTTTCAGCAAGCGTGCATCTTTCACCGCCCTTGGATCACAAGTATAAACACCGTCTACATCCGTCCAGATTTCACAACAATCCGCACGCAGACATGCCGCCAATACTGCGGCTGAATAGTCAGAACCGTTGCGTCCCAACACGACCAATTCGCCATTTTCATTGCCCGCAGTGAAACCCGCCATCAGGATAATGTGGTCAGCAGGAATGTTGAGTGCTGCAATGCGTTTGGTAGATTCATGGATATCGACGGTGGATTCGAGACAATGCCCATGTGCCACAAGGTTTTTGACCGGATCAATGACAGTCACTTTATGACCACGAGCCTGTAGTACGGATTCCATGATGGCAATCGACAATTTTTCGCCACGACAGATCAGGGAGGCATTAATGCTATCTGGGCATTGTTTTAACAAGGAAATGCCGTGCAGAGTCTGTTTAAGGCTGGCTAACTCACGTTCTACTAGTCCTTTCAGACGTTCATAATCAAACCCGGGTTGTTGTTCTTTCAATCCTGACAGCAAATCAGTAAAGATTTGGCTGGCATCACTCATATTGGAAACAATATCTTGCCCGGCAACCGTTTTTTCGATCATCGCCACCAGATGGTTTGTGATTTTTGCTGGTGCAGAAAGCACTAAGGCAACTTGCCCTAGGGATAACTCATTTTCGGCGATATCTGCAACACTCAGTACCCGCTGGTGATTCGCAACTGAGGTTCCGCCAAATTTCAATACTCGCATTAACGTTTTTCTCCTGATTTCTGTCCAAAAAAAAGCCCGTATCTTGTAGGATACGGGCTTATTGTTGTTTTATGTGTATGCGTCAGCCCGCACCGCAACTCATGGTTCCGGTGGTAATCGTGGTTGTAGTGGTGTTTGCAAGAACCATTTTTTTTGAGCTGATGTGGAGCATAGTTTCCTGTCTGTCTTTTTAATTCGGTTGACCCCCTATTGGTTAAATTAAATTGTGGTCAATGTCAAATATTTTTTATGGCGAAAGAAGAAAAAACCGTCATTTTCCGTATCGAAATTATTCAAAATATAGCCCAAATGACAAATCATTATTTGGTTAGTCAGCTTATTTAATAGCATTTAATTTTACAAAAAACATATTTTGTAATTATTTTGTCTTTATGATAAAAACGTGTCATCTGGATATTTCAGTGCCGAGTGAATCTCTTCAAGGATTCACGGCGTTTTAACATCCATTAACATAATTTATTCAAGTTAATAACAAATGACCCAAATTAAAATTAACAATTACAATTAATGTTAACGTGCTACAATTGATTTTGATATGTATCAACAAAAGTTAGTTTTTTTAGAAGGCAAATGCATTACTAGCTGTTATATTGCTGTTAATAGACTAATATAGAAGCCTCGTTTAAATCGGGTATGTACCCTCTAGGAAAGCGACGCTAGCTTTTAGCGTAAAACATATCAAAACGTTTATTTCGGGCATAAGCTGGTTTTCTGGCATTCAGAACAAGATCAGTATATTTTCTTTTAATAATAACAGCTTGTGCCATACAGATTCTGTTTTTTAGCGATTTTAGGTAGCAACCATGCAAACCCCGCACATTTTGATTGTTGAAGACGAAATTGTCACACGCAATACCCTTAAGAGTATTTTTGAGGCTGAAGGGTATGTTGTTTATGAAGCCAATGATGGTTCAGAAATGCACAACATTCTGTCAGATAACGATATCAATTTAGTCATTATGGATATCAATCTGCCAGGTAAAAATGGCTTACTGCTTGCCCGTGAATTACGTGAGCAGGCAAATGTTGCATTGATGTTCCTAACCGGCCGTGATAATGAAGTGGACAAAATTCTTGGTCTCGAAATCGGTGCTGATGATTATATAACTAAGCCATTTAACCCACGCGAATTAACCATCCGTGCACGTAATTTGCTTTCGCGGACAATGAACCTGAGTCATCCAGGAGAAGAGCGTCGCCAAGTTGAAAGTTATAAGTTCAATGGATGGGAGCTGGATATTAATAGCCGCTCTTTGGTTAGTCCGATGGGCGATCATTACAAATTGCCGCGTAGCGAATTCCGTGCGATGCTTCATTTCTGTGAGAATCCAGGAAAAATCCAAACCCGTGCCGAATTGTTGAAAAAAATGACAGGCCGCGAACTGAAACCGCACGATCGTACTGTTGATGTGACTATTCGCCGCATTCGTAAGCACTTCGAATCGACACCAGATACTCCAGAAATCATTGCTACCATCCACGGTGAAGGTTACCGTTTCTGTGGTGATTTAGAAGACTAATTGATACTTTTTTATACCAATCTAACTTCAAGATACGTGTGATTTCATAGCGTGTTGTAAATTGCAATTTGAAGTCTAATGCGTATATAGGTATATCTTCTACATAGTGTATCTGTCAAAAAGCCCCGTATGTCCGATGGCATCAGGGCTTTTCTTGTCTCAGTGATGAGTTATTCACTCTTTCCACGGCATAATCGGTACAGCACTGATTGCATTTTTAGGAGAACCATCGATCACTTTGTCAGAATAAGTTAAATAAATTAGCGAATTACGCTTTGGATCATAGAAGCGTACAACCTGCAATTTTTTAAATACCAAAGAAGTGCGTTTTTGGAAGACGACTTGTCCTTTCTTAGGGGATTTTTTTATCTTATCTGCCAATTCAATCGGGCCAACTTGCTGGCAGGATATGGCTGCATCAGAAGTATCTTCTGCCAATCCTAATCCTCCCTTGAGTCCGCCAGTTTTAGCTCTGCTCAGATAACAGGTGACATTTTTAACGTCAGGATCATCAAAAGCTTCTATCACTATCTTGTTATCAGGGCCAAAAAGTTTGAACACGGTGTCAACAGAACCGATCTCTTCAGCATGTAAAGCCGCAGGAGAAAAGAGTAAGGTCGCCGCTATCACTATTTTCTTCATTGTTGCCATATATAGTCCAATTGAATTAAATAAATACAGTGAAAATATCTATCATTCACATATAATGTAACGCAATAAATTTAATTAAATCATTTCTAATGTGAATGTATCTGTGATGGAAAACTTGGGCATTATAGCTGAATATGCATCCAAGACGAGTAAGTCCTGATCTTTAAAAAGTTATGTCATTGGAGTTAGGTCAACATCCAGCACTTCGGTAGTAAATAATTTTCTCTTACAATTCATAACACTGGCTTATTTATCAAGACAATGCTTGACATATTACCAATTCTGCTATTAATTTATTCCAAGCAAAAGCTTGTTTAATTTATTGAGAGTGTGTTGGTAACATCAATGTAACAATCAATATGCCTAATGGAACCAGCTTGGCATATTGTACCTAAAGAATAACTAACCAATAGTTATAATAAATATTAGTAACCAATTACTAGGATAGTGGATACTGCAACAACACTCAGGGAAATTGTAATCTAGGTTTATTTTGGGAAAAGTATAGGTGTTGATTATTGATCAAACTACATAAGATCTGTTTTTAGGGAAAAACTTTTAGTTTTCAAACTGATAAGTTGTTTTACATTTATATGATTTTCTTTTTGTCTTAATGACTGAGGGAGATGTATGGATCAAACCAACATCATTCGAGACTTGCTGCATTGGGTGGATAATAATCTGGATCGTCCATTGTCTCTTGATAACGTTGCAGCAAAAGCCGGTTACTCCAAATGGCACTTGCAGCGCATGTTTAAGGACGTAACAGGCCAGGCAATAGGTTCTTATATTCGTGCGAGAAGATTATCCAGGGCTGCCGTTGCATTACGTTTAACCAGCCGTCCAATCTTGGACATTGCCTTGCAATATCGTTTTGATTCTCAACAAACTTTCACAAGAGCTTTTAAAAAACAGTTTGACCGAACGCCAGCAGCCTATCGTCGCAGCGAAGAATGGTGCGCAAAAGGAATACATCCTCCTATCTTGCTGGATAACAAACCGTTGCCAGAGCATAAATTTGTCACGTTGGAAGAGAAATCACTTATCGGTACTGAGCACACTTGCAGTTACACACTTGAGCAGTGGTCAGAAGATTGCAAGAATATGCGTCATGATTTTTGGGTTAACTATCTACAGAATGTTGAAGTATTACCACCGAGACTTTATGGATTACACCATACGACCCCTTGTGTGGAGAGTGAAGATGAACAGACCGTATTCTATACCACAGCTGTAGAACCAGAATATGCGACCTTTGATAGCAAAAATAGCCATCCAGTCGTCTTGCCAAGTGGGGATTATATTTCATTCAGTTATTTTGGTGATAAAGAGCAGTTACAAGAGTTTCTCTTTACAGTTTATGGCGTCTGTTTGCCTACACTAAACATAACTCGCAGAAAGGGATACGATGTCGAGCGATATTACCTCACCAATCTTGAATGGAAAAATCTTGGGGATGAGACACAAAATCATATTGTGGAATTTGAGTATCTCATCCCAATTGAACGTTAACCTTGTAATTCATCCAAGGCGGGCATATCCAGATGAGTGATATCGCCCGTTGTTTCAACTATCCAACCTGGAGCCAGCCACGGGCTATCTTGATAATCCACCCGTGAGATGGAACAGTTTCTCAATCGTAGACGGCGTTCTGAGTTAGCGGGAAGACCCAGAATAGAGCAGATCAAACTGACGAGAGCTATTCCATGACTGACCAACAGTGGACGACTACCCGCAGGCAGGTTAAGGCAATTTTCCAGTGCGGCCCGCATACGGGTAGACACTTCATCCATCGATTCACCTTCTGGGATCCGTCCATTTGGTGTACCATCAACAAGACTTTTACGCCAGGATTCTTCTTTTGGTGTAAGGGAAGTTAGTTCGCGATTTTCCAGAACGCCCATATTTAACTCTCGCAGGCGTGGTTCCAGTATGATATCGCAGCCACAGGCTCTCGCGATGATTTCTGCTGTTTGGCGTGTCCGACCAAGGTCACTGGTGATAACATGGGTAATGTTTTCTGATTTAACTCTCTGCGCGACCAAGTGAGCTTGGCGCCGGCCAGTTTCGGTCAAAGGGCTGTCAGACTGCCCCTGAATACGATGAGCCACATTCCATTCGGTTTCGCCATGACGAACAAGATAGACCTGTAACATAGTTATTTTCCGTTATACTGCATCATGAAATAATTCAAAGGATAATTTATTTATATGTACCACGTTATTGCAGCAACAACTAACCCTGCGAAGATAAAAGCGATTAGTCTTGCATTCGATGATGTTTTTGGCCCAGGCACCTACCACATAGAAGATGTTAATGTAGACAGTAGTGTACCTCAGCAACCTATTGGTAATACTGAAACGCGTACAGGTGCCCGTCATCGGGTTATGGCTGCTCGCCAGGTTCGGCCAGAAGCTGATTTTTGGGTTGGCGTTGAAGCAGGAATTGAAGATGACATGACGTTTGCCTGGATGGTCGTTGAACATAAACAAATTCGGGGAGAATCGCGTTCTGCGAGTTTGATGTTGCCAGAAAAAGTCCTGGAAGGCATTCGTCAAGGACGCGAACTTGGCCATGAAATGGCGGATGTTACTGGCGTCGATAATATCAAGCAGAAAGGTGGTGCGATTGGCTTTTTTACCCATGGTATTCTGACGCGTACTAGCGTTTATCATCAAGCTCTGATACTGGCTCTTGTGCCTATCCATCATGAAATTTACAAAGAGTCGAATAACTAATCTTAACGGTATGTCGTTGTTTGGGGGCGCGATTAGACGGCCCCCGCTGCATTATTTAATTTGTTATTTTATCGTGGTTATTGTCAATCAGTAATTAATTGATTTTCCAGCCATTTCTTAACATGAGCCGGTGCATTTTTTAAGCTATTGGAACCACGTGTAATTGTCGCAATACCAACGCCCAGCTCATTTTTCAGTTCGCGCTGATTCATTTTCCCACGCATCAATTCCTGAATAATCCGAACCCGTGTTGATAAAGCGGTACGTTCATCGGGAGTCAATAATAGCTGCAAAATAGAATGTTGCAAATTTTGTTCAAATGCTATTTTTAACAACTCAACAAAAGCGAGCCAGTCATCACTATCTTCCGGGGAAAGTGCCGGATCAATCAAATGATTTTGTGCCATAATTCACTACCATACTATTCAACTAGTACAATAGCATACCATATTTATCTTAAATTAATAACGTCTTTGCCATTCCGCATTTGTCAGCACATTTGACATTTTCCCCATAAAATTATGGTAGAACATATCGTAGGCCAGAACATTTTTGACATAAGCGCGCGTTTCTGCAAAGGGAATGCTTTCTATAAAGGCGATGGGATCGATATTCCCGGCGGTATTAGCTAACCAACGTTCAACATTTGCAGGGCCGGCATTATAAGCGGCACTGGCAAGAATACGGTTATTTTCAAAACGCTGATAGACCGATTCCAGATAAGCAGTGCCAATTCTAATATTCGTAATCGGGTCCATTAATTGATTGCTGTTGACATAACCCTGAATTTTCTCTTTTTTCACAGTATGTTCGGCAGTTTTTGGCATGATCTGCATTAATCCGCTAGCTCCTTTGGAAGAACGGGCCAGTGGGTTCCAGGCACTTTCCTGACGGGCAATTGCCATGGCATAACTTTGTGAAATATTTTTATCTGACGTGAAGTTTGCAAATTCGTTTTGCCATGCCATCGGGAAACGCTCTTCAAGGTGATCCCACATTTTTCCCGCAATGGTAGCTTGTACACTGAATGCGGGCCAGTGCTGCTCGAATGCATAACGAGCTAACTGTTCTTGTGTCACGCGATCTTGCGAAGAAACCAGGAGGAGCCATTCTGAGCGAGCCAAATTATCCATATTCCAATACAGCAACTCTCGGATACGCTTAATTGCCGGCATATTGGCAATGGAGCGATCGGGTTTCTCTGATTTATTGATGGTCAATGGATAAGAAATATCTAATTTCTGGGCTGCCACCATGGGATAAAAACCACGATGTCCGGTCAGTTTATATAATATCGCATGGCCTTCTGCGTTTTTCCTTTGATTGATCAGAATAATAGCACGCCAATATTGCCACTCATCTTGTTGCAACGTTTTTTGCGGCAGCAACGAAATCCATCTTTCAAGCCCAGAAAGATCACCATCCCTCAATGCTAAACGAGCACGTCTCTCAATTAATTTGATAGAGTGTGAAGCGCGAATAGTATCATCCCGCCATTTTGCCTGCTCTGGTGTAATGTCTCCCATCAATTGCCATGCGACGATATCTTTTAATTGCTGTCGTTCGTCGTTATGCATCTTTTGGGCGCGGACAAGTGTAGGAATGCTTATTCTGGCAAGTTCAGCATTTGTGCGGGCAAATCGAGAAAAGGTCGTTATGATAACCGAGCGGGTGAAGTCGGTTGGTGTGGCAGTTGTAGCAAATTGTTCAATTAACGCTGGATCTTGTTGCAGCTTCAGTAAATTCGTACTCAAGCTTTGATAAGACAACGGCAAGCGTTTGGCAAGATAGGTAACAAGTGTGGTGTTATTGGCTTTCATCGCCAATTCGATACGCTGTAAAATTAATTTTGCAGACAGGTATCCAGCTTGATCCCAGGCAGTGAGTAACTTATCGCAACTATCAGGTAATGAGTTGCCACTGAGCCAAATTTCTTTAGCCCCTTGCCAAGCGACTTGTTGGTGTCCTGTGGCCCATTGCGCAAAATAGTAATCACAGCGTTCGGCAACGGTAGTTGGCGGGTTGGGGCTGAATGTCAGGATGCCGCGCCAATCACTATTGTTTGCCAGTACATTGATAAATCGAGATGTTAGCGAACGTGCTGGTGGCAAGGTAGGGTGAGTATTAATAAAGTGCTGAACTTGCTCAGGCGTGGACGTTGCCAAATCCTGAGATAATTGACGATATTCGAGATAGGGATACAGGGGATAGTTTTTCAACGTTGGCATCAGACGCGCCACTTCCGCGCTATTTTTGTCATCCCATGCCTGCTTTATTGCTTGATATCGTTGACGTTGTGCATTCAGAGAATCGGCATGTGCCACTCCAGTAACAACAGAAACCATACACACAGCCGTAATGAAATGCTGCCACTTACTCATTGCCACATACCCCTTCGGAAAACGACTCTCAGTGTCCAAATGAATTGTTAAGATGCTATACCAATCTAACTTCAAGATGCGTGTGATTTCTCCGCGCGAAGCGGGGGGAAATCAGGTTTCATATGGTCTTGTAAATTGCGCAACTTGAAGTTTCATGCGTATATAAATAGCGTTTCAAAATGATAGGAATATTCCTTACCCCGCGCGGGGTAAGGAACTCCCACATCTGATACGCTCAGTATTATGAAAACCTATTTATAATTATAATCATATTATTGATATGAGTTATTACAATTGTCATACCAAATGGAAAACGCTAAAAAAGTGTTATTTTATAAGTGGATAGATAAAATACACCATCCAGGTTCGATAAATACAAACGATTTTTTAATCAAAAGACAAAATTTATTTGCTCCAGGTGTGCGAAATCCCAGCAGGAACTGCGGCATATTAACATTGAGACGCAATGAAGCCGGCACTAGAAAAGAGAAATCCGTACGAGGCGGGTTGGGTTATTCGAAAAAATGATTTGCGCCAATCAATGAAATCAATCGAGTCAAAACCTCGTCCATCACATCAGATTCAGCTTCAGTTACAAACTGAGATTTTCTGTCTTTCCATGACAATGTTTGAACCAAGCTTGCAGCAACAACGCTTGTTTTTGCCAGATTATTTACTGGCACTTCAGTCATTCCGCCACGGATACTTGTACTAATTGGACATATAATGACTAACCCAGTTTTTTTATTGTATTCCTCACTTGAAAGAACAAGTGCCGGTCGGTACTTACCGTTCTCTTTTCCTTTAACGGGTTCAAAATCAAGGAAAATTATGTCATTTCTTTTAGGTAAGTAAGGCGACATTATGAACCTAACTCCGTGCTGGTCGTGATTGCTAATTCATCCGCATGAGAATTATGCTCATTAATATCCGCAAGCAGCGCACTCTCAGAGAAGATTTTCCTTTTTCTCTTTGGGGTTAAAATAATTTTTCCAGAATCAACCTGCATATCCAGCGCTTCACCGGTTTTCAGACCAACCTGATTGAGGATATGGGTAGGCATAATAATTCCTTGACTATTCCTCCCTTTTTTAATGGCAGTAGACATACAAACCTCCATAGTGAGTGTTTATACATAGCATATGACTTCTATCTGTGAGAATGACAAAGTGATTTGTTCAAAATTTGACACATCAATTTCAGGCACTGGTATACATCGCCCAGCCAAAAATGACAAGGTGATAAAAAAGGCAGAACAGCGATTACAGTGAGAAAGATCCAACTTCCTCAGTTGGCAAGTTAAAAAGAAGTCGTACAATACCAGATCCATTAAGCAGATAATCAAAAGGTAAACTACATTGGCCCAATATGTTTATAGTATGCATCGGGTAGGAAAAGTTGTTCCTCCTAAAAGGCATATTCTGAAAAATATTTCTCTGAGTTTTTTCCCTGGAGCAAAAATTGGTGTTCTCGGCCTCAATGGTGCTGGTAAATCTACGTTACTGCGCATCATGGCGGGTATTGATAAAGATATTGAGGGAGAAGCACGTCCACAACCGGGTATTAAAATCGGCTATCTGCCGCAAGAACCTAAGCTTAATCTTGAACATACGGTTCGTGAAGCTGTGGAAGAAGCTGTTAGCGAAGTTAAAAATGCGTTGACTCGCCTGGATGAAGTTTATGCTGCTTATGCTGATCCAGATGCGGATTTCGATAAGCTGGCAAAAGAGCAAGGTGAACTGGAAGCGATTATCCAATCCCATGACGGCCACAATCTGGATAATCAGCTTGAGCGAGCGGCTGATGCTTTGCGTCTGCCTGCATGGGATGCGAAGATTGAACACTTGTCTGGTGGTGAACGCCGTCGTGTAGCAATTTGCCAGCTGTTGTTGGAAAAACCAGACATGCTGCTGCTTGACGAACCCACTAACCACCTTGATGCTGAATCTGTCGCATGGCTGGAGCGCTTCCTGCACGATTATGAAGGCACAGTGGTTGCGATCACCCACGACCGTTACTTCCTGGATAACGTCGCTGGTTGGATCTTGGAGCTTGACCGTGGTGAAGGTATTCCGTGGGAAGGCAACTACTCTTCATGGCTGGAACAAAAAGATGCACGTCTGGCACAGGAAGCGGCGTCAGAAGCGGCTCGTCGTAAATCCATTGAGAAAGAACTTGAGTGGATCCGCCAAAATCCGAAAGGACGTCAGGCAAAAGGCAAGGCACGTTTAGCGCGCTTTGAAGAACTGAATAGTGTTGACTACCAGAAACGTAATGAAACCAGCGAATTGTTTATTCCGCCTGGCCCACGTTTGGGGGACAAGGTGTTGGAAGTCACTAATCTAACCAAGTCTTATGGTGATCGCGTACTGATCGACAACTTGAGTTTCTCTTTGCCAAAAGGGGCGATTGTTGGGATCATCGGCCCGAACGGTGCAGGTAAATCAACGCTGTTCCGTATGTTGTCCGGTCAGGAGCAGCCAGATTCTGGCTCAATTACACTGGGTGAAACGGTTAAATTGGCTTCTGTTGAGCAGTTCCGCGATAGCATGGATGATAGCAAAACCGTTTGGGAAGAAGTTTCTGGCGGTCAAGACATTATGCGCATTGGTAACTTTGAAATTCCGAGCCGTGCCTATGTGGGGCGCTTTAACTTCAAAGGCGTAGATCAAGGTAAGCGTGTTGGTGAATTGTCTGGTGGTGAGCGTGGCCGTCTGCATTTAGCTAAGTTGCTGCAAGTTGGCGGCAACATGTTACTGCTTGACGAACCAACTAACGATTTAGACGTCGAAACTTTGCGTGCATTGGAAAACGCCTTGTTGGAGTTCCCTGGCTGTGCGATGGTTATTTCCCATGACCGTTGGTTCCTTGACCGTATCGCGACACACATCATTGATTATCAGGATGAAGGTAAAGTCACCTTCTTTGAAGGAAACTTCAGCGAATACGAAGATTACAAGAAGCGGACTATGGGGGCGGAAGCGCTGGAGCCTCACCGCATTAAATATAAAAAGATCAGTAAGTAAGTCTGCCAGAAAAAACGGCCTGCTCGCAGGCCGTTTTTTGTTGCATGTAACTAACCCATTGTTACTACTGAGCGATTACGACACTAAAACGCGTTGTTCCATTATGGATTCATAAGTCTTAGTTGCCTTTCCATATGCTAAAGTGATAACGCTATCCGCGTGTTTTATCAGGCGTCTGTCCTGAGAGGCAATGACAACCGTACCTTTCTGTTCATGGGCAATAAATTTAAAGATATTCATGAATGTCTGAAATGCCTGATCATCTAAATTGCGTGTTGGGTCATCTGCAAATAAATACTCAGGTCTTCTGACTATGGCTTTCGCCATTGCTGCCAATTGTTTCTCGTTTTCAGACAGTTCCCCTGGATAATAACGGCTTTTATCGCCTAATTTCACAATATCCAGCGATTTTTGTGCGATTTTTTCGGCTTGCTCGCGAGCAAGTGACAATCCATAAGACGTTGATAATAACAAGTTATCTAAGAGAGTGAGTTCACTAAATAAGTTGAAATCTTGGAAAATAAACCCGCTATTTTCATGATGAAACTTTCCTAACTCCACATCATTCATTAGTTTCAACTTGTTATTATTAATTAATACATCTCCTTGATCTGGTTGTAACATACCCGATGCAATCGACAATACCGTGCGGTTAGTCGATGCCTTCGGCCCTGTTATCAAAGTAATTTCACCTGGTATAATAGAAAATGTGATATTTGAAATCATTTCATGATTAACTGTTGCATCAGTTAAACCATATGAAATATTGATAACCTCAATCGATTTAAATTGATTCAAGTTCATATTCTCAACACAATTAGGTTAAAAGATTAAAGCTTTTTCCTTAAACATATGCTGTCTAAATTCATTCGCAATAACACTGATATCCTTATGGTATTATGTGAATAAAAATAGTCTATATGCGAAACATCTTCATCAAGGATATATTCATCTTATGTCAATTATTATTTACAATGACTATCTAATAAATGAGATGTTTCTTAGTC
>NZ_JADEUF010000120.1 GCF_015163655.1 Xenorhabdus griffiniae
ACCGATTCGGTTTGTTGACAAAATCGACATTTCACTTCTACCGTTGCCATCTGATTTCCTGAAAAAGTGAGGAGTATACATGAGAAACAACAAATTGAATACGTGACCTAAATTTGGCTTGATAAAAAAATTTAAAAATTCTTGAAATTCAATTAAATACGAATTTTTAATTTCCTTATCTATAATTTTCATTCTTTTAAATTGATTTTCTAAACTTAAACGTTTTTCACTCGTACTCCAAAAAGCATATTTCTCTCCATTGCCCCAAAAGCAGTTCTTTAACAATGTTTCCAAATCTACCCAATTGAAATATATCGCTGCGAATGTTCCACCAAGCATGAGTGAAGCGCCTAGTGCAACCAGAAGACTGACGCCAAAAGTCACTTCCGCTGTTGCTACCGCTATAGACCATCCTACAGCCATTATTATTGAGCTTGTACCTATTGCAATATGAGAATAAGCTTCTTTGTTATTTCCAAAACTAAAAGAGTTATAGGCATCATAATAAGAAAGTGCGCCACTCACAAAACCTGTGGCAATGAGTCCACCATTTACCCATTTTGTTATGGCAGCACTTTC
This sequence comes from Xenorhabdus griffiniae, assembly GCF_015163655.1. Taxonomy (GTDB): domain Bacteria; phylum Pseudomonadota; class Gammaproteobacteria; order Enterobacterales; family Enterobacteriaceae; genus Xenorhabdus; species Xenorhabdus griffiniae. The sequence continues at coordinate 580 of NZ_JADEUF010000120.1, forward strand.
TAACAGAAGACTGCGTGATGCAGAATCCAATAACGCTTTTGCTGCGGGGCTATTTAGTTTATTTGCTAATCTCGCTGCAAATTTAAGAGTATCTCCACCAATAGCGGAAACACCTTTTGCAGCAATTAACCCACCTAATATAGTATTCGAATAGCTTGAAACATAATAATAAGGAAGTCTATTTGCGTTAAATGGGGCAGTTTTGTCGAAACGAGACATTGATGTCAATTTATATAATACATAACTCTTCATAAATAAATCCAAGCCACTTAAGCCAGAACTCAATAAGTAGCCAGCAGACTTATTTGTATTATGGAAAAATTTAAACTGAATATTTAATTCAGGTCTTTTTAATTTAACCAACGGTATTTTTATCTTTATATTATTATTGTAATTATCCAATCTGTTGGACCAATCAAATACTTTTTTACCTATAAATTTGTTTAAACCAGATTCAGCTTGAGCCAGGCCCTTCTTAATTTTTCCTGATACACCTTGATTTTCATATTCTTCAATTTTTTTTAGAAATTTATAATATTCTTTCTCGGTTAATTCGAGATATTGTCCTTGTTTTATTTCAAGCCCTAAATAATCTAATATTTTAGGAATCAGTTTATGTGTTACCTGTTTTACACTCAACACGTGCAAGTGTAATATTCCTTTATATGATAATTCTGTTGTAAATACATAAAGTCTCGCCAGTAAATTGCCAACGACACTGAGTATTATATCTACTCCCCGATTGAGGATCCTTGCAATGGATACCTTATCAACACCATCATGACCTAATGAATTCACTATTCCATTAAGAGCAACATCCCATGCGCTATTTCCTTCTATAGCCAATGGACCAGCAATAATACTTTCCATCGCCAACAATCCTTCTTCTGAATGTTTGAGCGGTTCCATTAATTCAGCGTGTAAAATACAGAATCGTTCAAATTCTTTTGCATCATCTTCGGTATAAAAATCCTTTTTATCAGAGACAGAGAAAAAGTTTTTAAAATAATGTGTAAGTCCACCTAATTTCCCTGCAATCATTTCACTTTCAAAAAATGCTTTATATAATTCAAGAGTCTCTTTCTTTTTGTCTTTTACATGCTTAATCGGCGTAGTTAATTTAGGCCACCAGGTTTTCCAATTTTCTTGGTGAATACACTCCTTAACACATTTTTTGACTTCTTCATTTTTTGATGCAGCTAATATTTCAACAAAATTTCCTATAGTAAGAGGATACATATTGGTCGCACTATAGCTTAACTCCCAAAGATTAAGTAACATATAAGCCATTAAAATATCACGCTGATATCCCACTGGATCATGCAATACCACAATATTCGCTTTATCTTTGTAATAAGGGCATAGCAAACTGTCTATGTAACGCATTTCCATATCGGCATCCATGAAAAAACTGCCTTCTGTTGAAATATCTCCCAAATCAGCAGATTGTAAAAGTGGATCAGATAATTGATTTTTGTATGCTTGAAATCGTTTTTCAGGATCTTTGAAATCTTCCACTAAGCCATCGAAATGTTCTTGTTTGGCTTCTATGGTATACTCTGAGTCCTCACGATCTAACTCCACAAATTGCATTGCATTTCTGCGAAAAGATTCATCCTTATCTATCTTGTCTAGGATTCGTTCGGAAAAAGGAACCTCACTATAAACAATACTTATTTTGGATACGTCTTTATTAAGAGCCAGAAAAGGATAGCCTAATCCCGCTGTACCACTGGCAGGCTGGATTTCTTCCCATGATGAGCTTCCGGCTCTTTGCTCATACTTGGTGTATTTTGTGACCATCCCTCTTTTGCCCTCTAATGTGACAATTTCAGGGCTGAATTTGAAAATTAATAATTTTCCCTCGTGTTGGGAGCCTCTGGTTTTAATCGGTCCTTCTTCTTTGACATAGATCCAACCCGCTCTTGGCATGCGAATGCTATAACCCCCCAAGACGCTTGCATTTAATGAATTATCATAAGGATCAAGAAAGGTGCTGATGGGTGGCGGTAATTGTGCATTTATCTGTTTGTCGCCAAAAAAATTCATATAAGCATATCTGACAGGATAAACAGGCCGGATATTGACGTCACAGGGCCTGACAACGGTATCCATATCCAAATCATGGGGTATATATTCCCTCGCCATATCGACAAGTTCTTCAAATGTTTTTTCCACTTTTTTCGCGGCAATCTCAAGCGCATCATTTGCGTTCGTTAATATCGATTTTTCCATTTATCTTATTTCTTTGTGTTAACTTAATATCCCGTTTTTATACCAATCTAACTTCAAGATGCATATTGTTTCTCCCCGCGAAGCGGGGAGAAACAATGAGTTATGCTGTCTTATAATGAGTAACTTGAAAGGTAACGCGTATAAAACAATATTCATAACCAGCTATAGCCCATACTTCCTTGCACCTGTGATTGTTTCTAAGTTCATGCATCGTGTTAGTGATTCGTCGTAATAGACACAGAATAATGAACATCCCTTTAATATTTGAAACTGGCGGAGAAAATACAAAACGAATTTATCGAAAAGTACGATAATAACCTAATTTCATAACAGGTTAAAATAAGAAAAGAGCTTTAAAACATGTTCGTATTTGAAGTTAATTATTGGAGTTTAAATTGTCACTCTTTGTTATATTTATTGGTGTGACAGAAAATTGCGTTAGGTAATAATGGGAGATATAAACAATCACATTGATTTGTAAGCTGCAACTTGAAATTTATTGGATATATACGCCTTAAACTTCAAGTTGCCATTTACAACACGATATTAAACCTGATTTTTCCCCGCTTCGTGGAGAGAAATCACACGCATCTTGAAGTTAGATTGGTATAAAAGGTGTTCTAAAAAAACAATATTATGACTAAGGTGTAATATCCTTAATCATAATATTAATGGTTATATATTTTTCTTAGCGGTCTATAACAACATCTTCATTCAATACCAGCGATAATAATGCCTGACGGGCAAAAATGCCATTTCCTGCTTGCTGGAAGTAGTAAGCATATGGCGTTTTATCGACATCTACCGTAATTTCATCAATACGTGGCAGCGGGTGTAGGACTTTCAGGTTCTCTTTAACATTCATCAGATCCGCCGCGCGCAGGACAAACTGAGCCTTGATGTTGGCATATTCTGAAGGGTCAAGACGCTCTTTCTGGACACGGGTCATATACAGAATATCCAGTTCGGGCAGCACATCTTCAAAGTTATTGTGGAGGCTGTAACTCACCTGTTTTTCTTCCAGCATATGCAGAATATAGCTTGGCATGGCAAGTGCATCTGGAGCGATAAAACAGAAATGGTTGCCGTTAAATTTCGCCAATGCTTGTGTCAGTGAATGAACAGTACGACCATATTTCAAATCACCGACCATCGCAATTTTCAGGTTTTCCAGCCTGCCCTGCGTTTCCTGGATGGTGAACAGGTCGAGCAACGTTTGGGTTGGATGCTGGTTTGCGCCATCGCCGGCGTTGATAACAGGGATGTGGCCGGAAAACTCAGAAGCCAGTCGTGCCGCACCTTCCTGTGGGTGACGCATAACGATTGCATCGGCGTATTGGCTGATAATGGAAATGGTATCAGCCAGCGTTTCACCCTTTTTACCCAGTGAAGTATTACTACTGTCAGCGAAGCCCACAACGGAAGCGCCGAGCCGCTGAATGGCGGTCTCAAAAGAGAGACGGGTACGTGTGGAGGCTTCAAAGAAGCAACTCGCTATCACCTTGTGTTTCAGTAATTCAGTCTGTGGATTGGCTTTTAATGCAGCGGCCGTCTGCAATACCAGTTCCAGATCTGCGCGGCTCAGATCATTAATTGAAATGATATGCTTGCGATATAACGGATTAGCCATGTTTACGTTCCTCTTTTATGACTTTTAGCCTTGGACTGATCAGGCAAAAAAAAGCCCCTCAATTGAGGGGCTTTTTAAATGTTCGGTTAAGCAATGGGAAAAACAACGCAATGACGCTGCCAGCAGACAGTGCTTCGTTAGCTTGGTGTTGTGTTACAGCGCAATCTTTCATGTTTTCTCCCAGCAAATCGTCGCGCATTATACTCACGATAGCATTCATCGCAAGGATTGGCGGGAGAAATTTTTGTGTCAATTCATAGCCAGGTTAAATAGCCTGCATAATAATGTGATTATTCGTTTCGATCACCTAAACTGATCGCCATTCTATTAAAGGCATTCATTAAGGAGATCGTTGCTGTCAGGTCAACAATCTCTTTTTCTGTAAAAACAGCATCCAGCCGCTCTTTAATCTTATCTAAGGTACTTTGTTTGGGATTTGTCGTTAAGGCTTCGCACCACTCCAATGCCAGTTTTTCTTTGGGGCTGTAGATATTGGAATTGAACCATGCAGGTAACTTATCCAATTTTACTTGTTCTATACCATGATCTTTGCGGATTGCTTCGGCATGAAGATGGCAGCAATAGGCACAACCATTAATTTGAGATACCCGTGTTTCCACCAGCAGAATAAGTGCTTGATCCAGTTCAGAGGCATGGATTTCTTCATAGCTTTTATATAATGGGCTAATAATCTTGGGTGAGACTTTTGCGTAATTCATTTTTATCTCTCAGATATTTTATTTTTGTGTTGCAGGGAATTAATCAGATATAGGTAATATATAAATCTATTTTCTGCCAGACTGATATATACCAATCTAACTTCAAGATGCGTGTGATATCGTGTTGTAAATTGCAGCTTGAAGTTTAATGCGTATAGATCAATCCAACTACAAGTTGCAGCTTGCAAATCAATGTGATTGTTTATATCTCCCTCTACGTGGGGAGATATAAGACGCATCTTGAAAGGCGGTAGGTATATAGGAATTACATTTTCCTTGCAACATTTTCATTTAACAATAAATGCGGCGAAATCTGCGGCCAAATCAGTATTTGGAAATATTTCCCGGCATTCCGCCAATAATCGCGGGCAATCCTCAAGTCCATAACGTCCGCTAATATGCGTAGCGATAAAGTGTTTGACTTTGGCATCACGCGCCAATGTTGCAGCTTGTTTGGTGGTGGAATGTCCTCTCTCGTTGGCTTTCGCGGCAAATGCATCTTCCAGTGTGATTTCATGCACCATCACATCAACATTGGCTGCCAGTTTTAGTGCTTCGGGTGTCGGTTCAGTATCCCCAAAAATCGCCAATGACTTGCCACGAATCGGTGTACCTAGATAATCTTTGCCGCAAATTGTACGGCCATCTTCCAGAGTTATTGTGCCGCCCTGCTTTAAAGCCTGCATCCACGGGCCACGGGGAATGTTATCCTGATTTAATTTTTCCGTATCAAGTGCGCCGGGTTTATCGTGTTCTTCAATACGGTAGCCATAGCATTCTACGCGGTGGTTCAAGGCATAAGCCGTGACCTTCAGTTCGCCATCATCAAACAACTGTCCGGGCTGGACTTCAATAATTTCCAACGGATAGGTCAAGAAAGAACTGCTCAATTGCAATGTGGTTTCTACAAACTGACGTATCCCCGTTGGCCCATATAAGGTAAGGGGAGCGCTAGAACCGCCCATTGAACGGCTGCACAATAATCCGGGCAAGCCGAAAATATGATCACCATGCAGATGAGTGATAAAAATTTTCTCCAGTTTAGCTACCTTGATGGAAGAATGAAGGATCTGGTGTTGGGTTCCCTCACCACAATCCAACATCCATAGCGCGTTGCGAGTGCCCTGTAAATCCAGGATCAGGCTGGTGACATTGCGCTCTTTTGTAGGTATGCCAGCGCTGGTGCCTAGAAATTTCAGTTCCATGTTGTTGTTCTCCTATCTATTGCTTTCCTGTTAATGTCTAATGCTTTCCCAATCAAGACCGAAGCGGGCAAGGTATTTGCGTAACCTGTCGGCATCATTAGGCTGTTTTTTCTGTTGGCGGGAAACGGCAAATAGTTTGCGACCTGCTTCCGATAAGCTGCTGGATTCATGGCAGACTTTGATCACCGTTTCCAACTGTTGGCGGTCAAACAGGTCAATTTCCGGCAGGTTATTTGGCAGCAAGGCAGATTGTACTTCAGTGCGCCAGTTTTGCTTGAGCCGCGTAATTTCCTCTTCAACCAACTGTTGGTTGATACGGCCATTTTCAGCGAAGGTCGCCATTCGTGCGACAGAAGCGCTGAGTTCGCGAAAATTTCCCCGCCACGGTGCTTGCTCGGAACAGGCAAAATGCAGGTAAATTTGCCGTGCTTCTTTATCAAAGCGAACTTGCATTTGTTGCATTTGAGCATAACGGGCAAGCTCATAATCGATATTTGGCTCGATATCTTCGTGACGTTGTGCCAGCCCGGGCAGTTGATAAGTCCACATATTGATACGGGCATAGAGATCTTCGCGGAATTTTCCCTGAATCACCCAATCTCGCAGATCACGGTGTGTACCGGCAATTAATTGAAAATCGCTGTGTATTTCTTTATCCGATCCGTAAGGCAGAAAGCTCTTTTCTTCAATCGCTTTTAACAGCATTGCTTGCTCATCCAACCCCAATTCTGCCACTTCGTCAAGAAACAGAATGCCGCCATTGGCTTCACGAAGAAGTCCGGTGCGTGGCTGAATCGCTCCTGTAAATGCGCCCTTGATGTGACCAAACAGCGTAGACATCGCATTATCACCGCGCAAGGTGGCACAATTTACTTCCACAAATCGCCCCTTGATTAAATGGCGTGCTTGCCGTAACTGATAGATCCGGCGGGCGAGAAAGGATTTACCGGCACCCGTTGGCCCAGTCAGCAAAATCGGTGCAGTGGAGCGCAGGGCGACGCGTTCCACTTGGTCGATCAGGCGGTTGAAATTGGCGTTGCGTGTAGCAATACCTGACTTCAAGAATGCGACTTGCTCCTGTTGTTCACGTTGGAAACGGTTGGTTAGGGTAGTGTACCGACTAAGATCTAAATCGATAATCGTATAAACGCCTTCGGGATGGTTTTCATCTCTCCCATTTTTAGGTGAGGTTTGGAGCAGTTGAGCGGGCAGATAACGGGCTTCAGTCAGCAGGAACCAGCAGATCTGTGCAACGTGAGTGCCGGTTGTGATATGTACTAAATACTCTTCGTTTTCAATATCGAAAGGATAACGGACAGCAAAATCCAGTAACGCGGTATACACTTCTTCAAAATCCCACGGATCACCAATGTGGATTTCGTTCAGTACCACTTTTGTCTGAGGTGAAACTTGGGCGATATCCTCCTTAATTCTTTCTGCCAAAATTGAGTCATTGGTTTGGTGGAGTAACTCCAGCTTATCAATCGGCAACTCTGGCTGTTGGCACATACCAATGGTCGGGCGCCATTTCGTCCAGCGATTAGCCTTCTTACCTCGCCTGTCTAACTTTGTACCTAAAATACCAATAGCGACTCTGCGTTTCATTGTCTTCCCTAGATTCTTTTTATCTAAATTTATAAACAACGATATAGAAAGATAGGGAATTTAATCTGCAAAAACAATCACCAAGATTAGATGAAAATAAAATCAGTTATTTTTCAAATAGATAAAAATATTTCTGTTTTTTTTCAAAGTTGGCACGTAATTGGCAATGACCAGATGGTCAGCACACTGAGATAGTATGTGTCTTAAACGACGGATTAGTAAAAATTAAAGGAGAACAACAATGATAACCTCAGGAATGAAAACCAACGCTTATAACTTATTGACGCAAGAGAATGGTGCGCCAGTAAAAATGTGGACAAATGGCGTACCCGTTGATCCCAAAGCCATTAGCCAATTGCAAAATACAGCCAAGATGCCTTTTATTTTCAAACATCTGGCGGTAATGCCGGATGTCCATGTCGGTAAAGGTTCTACCATCGGTAGCGTTATCCCGACACAAGGCGCCATTATTCCGGCGGCGGTTGGGGTGGATATCGGTTGTGGAATGATTGCGGTGCGTACTTCGCTGGTGGCATCTGATTTACCGGATAGTCTGTTAAATATTCGCCATGCCATTGAAACAGCCGTACCGCATGGACGAACCATACACCGTGGCGGTCGCGATAAAGGTGCCTGGCATAATGCGCCGGAGATTGTGGATCAACATTGGGCGACCTTGGCGGATGGGTTTAAGCGTATTACCGATAAATACCCAAAACTATTGAACACCAATAACCATCAGCATTTGGGAACGTTGGGGACGGGAAACCATTTTATCGAATTATGTCTTGATGAAGTAGATCGCGTTTGGGTGATGTTACATAGCGGTTCCCGTGGTGTAGGTAATGCTATCGGGAATTTATTTATCACATTGGCGCAAAAGGATATGCAACAACATATTGCTAACCTGCCTGATCGTGACTTGGCGTATTTCGAAGAAGGAAGCCGTTATTTTGACGATTATATGGAAGCGGTAGGTTGGGCACAGGATTACGCCCGCCAGAACCGAGAAGTGATGATGCACCGCGTGCTTGAAGCGTTGTCACGTGAGATCCCCAAGCCCTTTACAACACAACAGGAAGCCGTGAACTGCCACCATAACTATGTCCAGCGTGAACAGCATTACGGTGAAGAAGTTTTGGTAACACGTAAAGGTGCAGTATCTGCTCGTAAAGGCCAGATGGGGATTATTCCGGGATCGATGGGGGCGAAAAGTTATATCGTCCGCGGCCTTGGAAACGAAGAAAGTTTTTGTTCGTGTAGCCACGGTGCAGGGCGGGTAATGAGCCGTAATGAGGCGAAAAAACGCTTTACTGTAAGTGACCAAATACGTGCGACGGCCCATGTAGAATGTCGTAAAGACAGCGATGTGATCGATGAAATTCCGATGGCATATAAAGATATTGATGCTGTGATGGAAGCACAATCATCGCTGGTGGAAATCGTGCATACCTTACGTCAGGTAGTGTGTGTAAAAGGATAGGGAGCAAAGAAGTGTTATCCGTTAGGGGATGAGAGGTTGTGGGTTAAGTGGGACCGTGGTCCCACCTGTCAATATTTGCTCCAGTCTTCGACAATTAAACCATGAACCATCCCAAATGCAGCATCACTGGTAACCATCGTCAGTTTTTTACTGAGGGCATGAGCAGCAATCAATTGATCCATTGTGCCCATAACACGACCAATTTGTTCCATACTGGCACGGAGTTCGCCATAAGTTTTTGCAGCGGCACTGTCCCAATCGTAAACAGTGACTGACTCAATAAACATGTTGACGATATTTTGTAGTTCCTTGTTTTGCCGTTTGGTAATCCCATAGCGTAATCCAGCTTCAGTAATACTGGATATGCATATTCTTGATGGTGGTATTGTGCACAATTTGTTGATTATTAATTGATTTTTCCGAAAAATATAACTGACCGTGTTTGTATCCAGCATGTACATTAAAGAGTTCCTTCAAATGGATCGCGTTTCGTTATGTCCTGATTACGATCACTGGTATCTAAAAAATCATCTGGAACAGAAAGATTAGTTAACATATTGAAAAATAAATCCCAATCATCATGTTTAGATTTGTTTTTTGACAAAATAAGATCCCCATTTTTATCTTGGCGGATGTAAACTCTATCAGTATCAAATTCAAACATGACAGGTAACCGAATAGCTTGATTACGCCCATTTTTGAAAATTTTCACGATTCTTTCCATCATTCACCTCTAATAGCATGCATATGCCATATTTAAGTCTATGTCAAAGTGGAGGTAAGGTTTAATATTAACCAATTAATTAACATAGAACTTAACGATCTGTTGCGAATTAAACGGGCAAAGAATTCAGACTAACAGGTAAAAATATGGATCAAGTTGATACTAAAATCAGTAAGTTTTTAAGTTACGTATTGCGTCATCAACCGGAGTCCATTGGCCTCGTTTTAGATAGCGAAGGATGGGCCGATATCGGCACATTGATCAAATGTGCCGCCAATCACGGTAAGCGATTGAACTATGCAATCATAGAAAAAATTGTCGATGCCAATGATAAAAAACGGTTTGCCATATCTGTGGATCAGAAACGTATCAGGGCAGTACAAGGGCACTCAACGCAGAAGGTGGATATTCGCTATCAGGAAAAAACGCCCCCTGAGATTTTATATCATGGAACGGCCACCCGTTTTTTGGATTCGATTTTTAAGCAAGGCTTAGTGGCGGGAACACGTCATTACGTACATTTATCGGCGGAAAAATCCACGGCGATCAAAGTGGGGCAACGACACGGTAAGGTGATTATCTTGCAGATTGATATTCAGTTGATGCATGAGCAAGGCTTTAAATTTTATCAGGCAGATAATGATGTTTGGTTGACAAAAACGGTGCCTGTTAAATATATCAGTGTCATTTAGCATTTTTGCCCCTGTTTTTGTATTCGGAGATAAACATGACAATTATGGATTCCTTGCTTGCCTTTACAGTGGCGGCGACTTTGCTCACATTGACCCCTGGCCTGGATACTGCGCTAGTTCTGCGAACTGCAACAGTGGAAGGGGGTAAAAAAGCTTTTCAGGCCGCTCTTGGTATTAATACGGGCTGTTTTATTTGGGGGGCAATGGTGGCATTTGGTCTTGGCACATTGATTGCGGTATCAGAGCTGGCATTCAACATATTAAAATGGTGTGGCGCATTATATTTATGCTGGTTGGGAATTCAAATGATCTGGCACCCCAACAAAGATCTTGGCGGAGAGGTATCTTCTTCCGTTAAGGGGCAGAATTGGTTTATCAAAGGAATGTTAGGAAATGTACTGAATCCCAAAATGGGCGTGTTTTATGTTTCATTCCTGCCGCAGTTTATTCCTCAAGGGCATTCACCCACTTTATGGACATTTAGTTTGGTGACGATCCATGTCTTACTTGGCACATTGTGGTCATTGTTACTGATTTATGCCACACGTCCGCTTTCCCATCTATTACGCCGTGAAAATGTCATCAAGTGGATGAATCGCGCGACAGGTGGATTATTTTTGCTGTTTGCGTTTAAACTCGTAATGAGTAGTCGACGATGATTTTGCGATATCTGTACATTGTCTATTTATGTCTTGGTTACGCCTATTTTTGCTACTTTTTTCATAATCATCCCCCTAAATTTTATTTTAAAGACCGATTATCCTTAGCGGGTTGCTGTTAATAAGTGAAACCTAAATAGAAATAGATAACGAGAGCGAAACTTGCAGTAACCAACGCATATGGCATTTGAGTCCGAATATGTTCAATATGATCACAATCTGTTGCCATTGATGCGACGATAGCATCGCTGGAAATTGGCGACGTCATATCACCAAAAATGGAACCCGCAATTGCGGCACCGATCATATATTCAGGAGGCATACCCACTGAAATACCTAGCTGTACCCCAATGGGGATCATAATTGCAAATGTCCCCCATGAGGCAGGGCGGGATTCCACTTTGTATTTAATTCAATCAAAGATAAGCTGACTACGGAATTCTGCTGACCACGTTGCTCTTCGACGTTTAGCCACTTGACTATCTTTTATACTG
>NZ_JADEUF010000121.1 GCF_015163655.1 Xenorhabdus griffiniae
CGCTGGCGGGGTATCGCGACGCGCTATGCAAAAAATCGCGCATCTTTTCTTGCCGCAGTACAAATTCGTTGTCTTGTTCTTTGGTTGAATGTTTCATGACGACAGAATCTAGTCTGAGAGCCGATTTTCGGCGTGTTGAAGATTCCTGGCGTGAAGCCTATCGTGTTCTCCGACAATCGATTATTGGTGAGCAATATCATCGAGGAGAAATCGTTGATCGTCTGCTTAACGATCAGGAAGCGCTACTCAATACTCCTGAAGGAAGGGTGTTCGACAGTTTTCAACAACAACTTCGCCAGTCTGCTGAACTGACCACAATGAGTAAACGATTAAGCGTAATTCTTAGTCATCCTGCCGCTGCTAATGCATTAAGTCGTATACAACGTCATGAACTGCGTTGGCTAGTAAAACGCCTTGTAGATGAATCGCAAACGGTACTTCAGGCGCGAGCCCGCAGCGAACAAGATGTTCGAAGCTTTATGAAAACCGGCCTCGCAGCGGAACATCATCGTGTCGGACATTTGCTTAATGAATTCTTTAACTTAGCATTAAAACTTAATTGGCAGCGCCAAGCTGTACGCAAAAAGGAAGTGCCATTTCCCGCTGTTGGAGTAGCCGTAGGGGGGATCCCTGTCATTGAACGCCTTCGTTTCAAAGAAGTCGATGATGAAGCAGAGCAAACGCTCGATCTTAGTCATCATGTCGCCGATCTAGCACAAATCGGTGATGATTTCTGGGATGCTTTTCATGGGTTAGATCGTGAAACGTTATTCTATCAGACACTACAGCTATTGAAGGAGGAAAATAGACCCATTGGCCTTGCTGAACTGGCGACATTGCTGCCGCCTGTTCACGATCTCGAAACTTTTGCCTTCTGGATTGGAATGGCAAGAGAAGCAGGCATCGACGTGAGAGACGATCAACGTGAGTATGTTGAACTTAGTGAGGACGAAGATCACCTCTGGCGATTCAATCTACCTACCACTAGGCTGGAAAGCCAGGCACTGGAAGATATTGACTGGGAGTGACAAGCATGGCGGTATTTTTTGACAAATTTATCAATCAGCATAATGCAATAGATTCTGACAATAATTCGGCTCAGCAAGGCAATGATGTAACCGAGCATAACGATGTAACCGGGCATATAGTGGAAAACATCGCTGGCAGCGAAACGCGAACCGTGAAAAAAATACGAGAGGCAGCCCAAGAACTGCTTAAGTATGGTCTGCTGGAAGAGGCAAATAAACCCAAACTGTACCGCACTGTGTTGACCCACCCTGAAGAAATTATCCGAATTTTAGAACCACTCGATCTAGATATTGGTATAGATGAAATTCGCGGTGTGCTGTATGTCAAAGTCAAGCTTGATGAGGTTCAGGAGCAAAATGAATGGTCACATCCACTGGTGCGGCGGCAGAGGTTAAATCTAGAACAATCGTTGTTGGTAGCTATTTTGCGCCAGCATTTTATCGCCTGGGAGCAAGAGAGTGGAATCGGAGCTAACCAGGTGCAGATAGCCATAGACGATCTTCTTCCACAATTACAGGTCTACCTTGGCGATCCGGGAAGCGAGTCAAAAGAGCGAACACGGTTGATTAATCTATTGGATCAACTGAAAGTCCATGGATTAGTGACGTCGCCAGATGACCATGAACGAATCACTATTCGTCCAATCATTGCCCATCTCGCTGATCCGGCAAACCTTCAAGCATTACTAACATGGCTACGGGAACAGGTCGCACACCAGACTCCCTTGGATGACACATCTAAAAAAGATAACAGCGAGGAGGAAGCATGAAGCAAGAGACTCTCCTGATGAAAAATGACTCTTTTATTCTCACCAATATCGAACTATTTAACTGGGGGGGATTTCAAGGATTGCATCAGGCGGCCATCAATCAGGCAGGTACGGCAGTGATTGGCCCAACCGGGAGTGGTGACTCTAGTAGACGCACTGATGACACTACTTTGCGCTAATCCTCGCTATAATCTGGCCTCAACGGGTGGGCATGAAAGTGACCGGGATTTAATCTCCTACGTACGGGGAGTGTCTGGCCCCGGTGATGGAGGAGAAGGACAATCACATATCGCCAGATTAGGGAAAACTGTGACAGGTATTGCCGCAACACTGGAGCGTGAGGGGCAACTGGTACGCCTGGGGGCGCTGCTGTGGTTTGACACAACCAGCTTCAGTGCAACGGATATGAAAAGGCTTTGGTTATTCAGCGATAGTCCAGAACAGACACTTGAACGCTGGCTGAACGTCTATCATGACGGCGGCACACGGTTGCTAAAGCAAATGGAAAAAGAGACGACCGGACTCTGGACATGGTCGAATAAAAAACAATACCTGGCCCGTCTGAGGGACTACTTCGATGTGGGAGAGAACGCCTTTACTCTGCTCAACCGTGCTGCAGGATTAAAGCAGCTAAACAGTATCGATGAAATTTTCCGCGATCTGGTACTTGACGACCATTCCGCTTTTGAGCGAGCAAAGGAAGTCGCCAACAGCTTTGATGACCTGACCGAAATCCATCAGGAGCTGGAAACCGCTCGCAAGCAACAACAATCCTTACAACCTATTGCCCTAAACTGGGCTAAACATCAAGAACAGCAAATACAGCTTGCTGACAAGCTGGTACTGGAATCGTTGTTGCCCATCTGGTTTGCAGAACAGGCAAGCCATCTCTGGCAACAAGAAATCCGTCATCTTGAGACGGCGCTTGATAAGGCAGAAACCAAAGAAGCTCATCTTCGGGTGCAGCTTGAATCTCAGAAAAAAGTCATTACCGACTGCATGCAGCGTTATCTACAGGTTGGCGGTGCAAATATTGATGAACTGAACGACCGTATTAACGACTGGCAGAGCACCCTCACCCAACGAGAAACACTAGCGCACCAGTACCAGCAACTGACACATAATCTCGGATTTTCATCTGTACTGACTCAACCACAGCTGGAGGAGAACCAGCATGAAGCTGAAGCCAGATTCGAGCAACTCACCCACGAGATAAAGCTTAAACAAGATGAGGTGTATCAAAAAGGCGCTCTCAGGCACAACGTGGCCGAGCAACTTCGTCAGCTGGAGTTGGAAAGCACCGAGATTTCACGACGTCCTGACTCTAACCTCCCTGTTCATTATCAGGCATTCCGCAGTGAGCTGGCAAAAGCACTAAATATTGATGAAACCAACCTTCCTTTCGTGGCAGAACTGATTCAGGTTAAGCCGAAAGAAGCTCCATGGCGTGGTGCCATTGAACGCGCTATCGGTAGCCATCGGCTGCGTATCCTTGTCTCACCGGAATCTGCACCAGTAGCGTTACGTTGGGTAAACCAACGCCATAATCGTCTGCATGTGAGATTACTGGAAGTAAAATTACCGCATTCTCCCGCCAGATTTTTTGACGATGGTTTCACCCACAAACTGCTGTGGAAGGACCATCCCTGGATAGAGGCAGTAAAAGTGCTACTAGCAAATATTGATCGCCATTGTATTGACAGCCCCGAACAGCTGCGCAATATCCCCCATGCTATGACTGTTCAAGGACTAATGTCTGGCAAGCAACACTTTTACGACAAACAGGACCAGAAACGCCTTGATGAAGACTGGTTGACAGGGTTTGATAATCGGGATCGTATGACCTTCCTTGCGAAGGAAATTTCCAGGCTTCAGAAACAGATGGCAATCGCAGATCAAGAACTAGAGTCGGTAAAAGGTGAGGCAAGCCAGCTCCAGCATCAGGTTATTTTACTCCAAAAAATTCAGCAAATTGACTTCAATAATATCGATGTTCAGGACGCCATAAGACGGCTAGCTGAACTAAAGGAAAGACTGGAAAACTTAACCCACCCAGATTCTGATGCAAGTGCTGCCAAGTTACTGATGACCCAGGCACAACAAGTTGAAAATGAACTAGAAAAGCAGCTTCAGAAAGCCAATAAAGACTCCGGCAGACTGGAAAAAAGCCTCGAAACGGCTTTAGCTACAGAGCAACAGGCACAGCGGGTTGCACAACAAGGAATATCGGCGGAAGAGCGGCAATTAAGCGCCCTACACTTCCCAATAATAACAATAGAACAACTGTCTGATATTCATGAGCTGGAACGCCAACATATGCGCAAACTCCAGGATGAAATCGAAAAGCTTCAAGAAAAACTGCACGACTTGAACATGGAACTGACTCGGCGCATGTCCGAAGCCAAACGGGTAGATACTGGGGCACTTGCTGAAATAGACACAGTTCTGGACGATATTCCAGCTTATTTGCAGCGCTTGCAGAAACTGACCGAAGAAGCCTTACCAGAAAAACTCCACCGTTTTTTGGACTATTTGAACCGCTCGTCCGATGATGGCGTAACACAATTGCTCAGCCATATTGAACATGAAGTGCTAATGATCGAAGAGCGTCTAAGCGAACTAAACGCCACAATGTTCAGGGTTGATTTTCAGCCAGACCGCTACCTACGGCTGGTAACAAAGAAAGTAAACCATGAAAGCCTACGCACGTTTGAAAAAGCTCAGCGTCAGTTAAATGCCGCACGGTTTGTTGATGATAACGGTGAAAGCCATTATAAAGCCTTACAAGAATTGGTTGCATTGCTTCGGGATGCCTGCGAGAGAAATCGAACTCTAGGTGCAAAAGCGTTGCTGGATCCACGTTTTCGTCTGGAGTTCGCCGTGTCGGTGATGAACCGCCATACTGGTAATGTGATTGAATCACGCACTGGCTCACAAGGCGGTAGCGGTGGAGAAAAGGAGATTATTGCTTCCTACGTGCTTACCGCATCGCTCAGTTATGCACTTTGCCCCAAAGGTAGTAGCCATCCGCTTTTCGGCACTATTATTCTTGATGAAGCTTTTTCCCGTAGTTCTCATACGGTTGCAGGCAGGATCATTGCCGCACTCAAAGAGTTTGGTCTGCATGCAATATTTATCACACCTAACAAGGAAATGCGGCTGTTGCGCCATCATACTCGCTCGGCTATCGTCGTTCATCGACGCGGCCAGAATTCAAATATGGTTTCCCTGAGTTGGGAAGAGCTTGAAAAACACGATCAACGGAGAACACACTAGCAACATGAACTCCCCTGACGAAATCGCTAAGAAACTTTCCAACCAATGGTACAACTCAAAGCTCCGTGCTGAACGCCTACTCCCCCCAGGTAACTGGCCATTGAGTCTCCCCATTGGTAAACCCACCTCAAGGGAATTTACTAAAAATACTCAACAAGTTTTGGAACATGTTCAGGCATGGAGGAATGTGAAGATCGGACGAGTCGAATGGGAGTTAGTGAGTTATCGGGCAAGTAATATGCCAATATCCATGCCATTGCGTTGGGTTTTACAGAAGCCTTCAGAATGGATTAATGCCACCAAGGATCCAGTGGTCAGCTGTGAGTTCAGATTACTTGAGGAAATTATCGAACATGTCAACACAGTTTTCCATCCACTATTGATCAAGAATCGTTCACTTTGGATATATCGAAATCCTCAAGAGGTCATTACGGCAGCCAAGTTGGCCAACCGCTTAACACCGGGATACGCAAATGGACTACCATTGAGATTATTGTCAGGGCTAGGGGTGGATACAAAATTTATTGAAAATAATACATCATTACTAACCAGACTCTTGGACGAACGTTTTATGGGAGAAGCCAGTAAACAAGGTTTAACAGATTTTCTGGATGCTCTTGATGAAAACAACCATTGGGTACTAGTAATACCGCTATCACCAGAATTATTACCCTTTAAAAAAAGTAAAGTCACCACGGCAGAACTGGCTGAAATTAAACTGCCTGCTGCACGCTTGCTCATCATTGAAAATGAACAATGCCAGCATCAACTACCAACTTTACCTGACACTATCGCCATCTTAGGCACAGGACTTGATTTGCAATGGTTATCTAACCCTGCTCTGAAAGAAAAATCCGTTGCCTACTGGGGAGATATGGATACCTGGGGACTTTTGATGTTAGCAAGAGCCAGAAAATATCACCCAACTCTTTCTGCATTACTAATGCATCGAGAGTTGTTTGATGAACATGCCAGTCATAGAGCTGTTCCTGAGCCGGTAAAAGCACAAGACACCATTCCTGATGGTTTGCTGAATGAAGAAGCTAATTTTTATTACTATTTAGCTAATCTACAATGCGGACGCCTTGAACAAGAATTCCTCCCGATAGATGTAGTAACTTCGGCATTAATGAGCTGGGGAACGGATTAGTACATATAAAAGCCGAAAAATTAAGTGGCGAAGAATGATATTTGGGCCAATCCTTATAACACGCACTGTTGCCCGACATCCCATTAATGGTCATTGCTTATGTGTGCCGGGATAACATGCGGTATAAATAAATTTCAGTTGCCAAGGATGACGGAAAGTGTACTTCAAATAGGAATACTATGTACGATTCAATAAATTGATGTCATACCCACTTTCACTATTCATCAGATTAGCAGGCTTATGAAGTGTCCGAGAGCCTTATACCACTATAACTCATTATGGCAGGCCAGATAGTGAGTGCTGAAAAGGCTGCAGGCCATCAGGATTTTTCATTATTATTTTTCTGAAAAAGAAAGCAAAAACAAACGGCAGAACCTAAAGGTTCTGCCGTTACAGACTTATAACTGGCGCTGCTCCAGGCTGGAATAAATCGTTTTGATTTCATCTTTTAAACTTTCTCCACGATATACCATCGACGTATCGTACCGTTGATACTTCTCTTCTCGCTCGGCGCTTAAATCTTTGCGTTCCTTATATTCAAACTGCAAGGCATTAAATTCAGAGGCGAAAAGGTATTTAGCCAGTAATCATCTGGGTGAAGACGCTGGCTGGATCTCAAACAAATCCATATCACCAAAGACAATTTTGAAAATCGTCAATAGCAGCCATATAGGAATTCATGGATGACAGAAGGAACTGGCTATTTTTTGATAGAGATGCGTACTGATAAAACCATATTATCATTTTGTTTTTATTTATAATTTTCTATCTAAGGTAACGATAAGAAAACAGAGACTTTGTGCTCATTCAAATATCGTGCTGGAAGAATCCCTTCTCTCGACGATAAGTATCATTTAGCGTTCGATTCATCTCTGCAAGCACAGGATTTGAATGAGAACTCGGTACTTAAATGGCTTAACTTCATTCCACTACTGGAACAGGCACTCTTTATCAATCTGAAGAGATGGGTCTAGCTCATTTAATTTTTCTATTGCTTTTTCTTACTTCAATTACTTGAAAGGAAATATAAAGGATTTCATTACGTCCGCCTTATAACGTTATGCCTTAAGATGAGGCGACGGTAAGGCGTACCGTTTTTCTCCCCCGTCGGGATAACCTCATCTAACTACCATTGTGCTATACTTGGTGATTTTTCACCCAACCCTGCTTACTCCGAAATAGAGCAATTAAGCCTAATCAAAGAGTTATGGATAGATATAGATGTAATTTATTGATTGTTATTAACTTCCACCATTGGGGGAAATTAGCCAGACAGAAAGTATCTAACTCGTTGAATTTGTTTAATTCTGTTAGGTTGCTGGAATTACTTTGCTGGTGGATCTACGGGCAAGGTGTAAATATGCAGCTTGGCGGCGATGTGCGATCATGGCTTGTAGATTTATACAATTGAGTGCACAAGAATATCATTACATGGCCTTGCAATCGCCCCTATTCCATCACGGTTAGGCCAATATCTTTCCTTAAACCATGCTCTAAGATGACGACGTGTCGGGAAATGAACGCAACCAAAATTAGGATCAAAAAAGTCGACACCATAGAAAGTTACTGCTAACCCAATAGCATGATCTCCATAAGCCAAAGCTTCATAACCTTCATTGATAGTTGCTAAGTTTTCTACAACATTGTTTTCACCATAACAGCTTACATGCATATATGATAATCCATTTTCATTAAGAAATTTCATGCCATCCAGACTTTTAGCTTTAAGATTTTCAACTATTTTGATGTAACTAGGAAATTTTATATTTCCTGGAAATAGGTGAGACTTTCCTGATTTGTGCATCTTTACCCAAGCCATTACTAAACTACTACAGGCTCCATTTTGCATAGTCGAAGAGAAATTAAGGGGAAAATGCAGAGTTTGATTGAAGCGAAATACCCAATTTCCTTCAAATTCATTAGCATCTAATAACGACATTTTTAAATACCCCCATTCACTATAAGTTGGTTTACGAAAAAGATTAAGGGCAAAAATATGTTAAAAACAGGATATATGGGTTTTGCCTAATGTAAAGGGTTTTTAAAAAGCATTTTAGTAAAGATTCTGAACAAGCTTTATATGCCAGTAAATTAAGTCGATTCCACTAAAATGCCGGAATTAAACCCAACTCATTGATATTCCTAAAATCCTCCAACGAAGGAAGCCGAACGATATGCAGCTTTACATATCGCTCAAAACTCTGCGCTTCAGGGTATTTGAGCTTTATCAATGGATTATAAGGTCAGGTGAAAGTTTTACGCGATTTTGTGAGTTAAGTCCGCTAAAGGGCTTTGCATTGTCCGTGGTACCTGAGCTTTGTACCCTATGGGCTGGTGGAGTCGTTCACTGGTAAGGCTTAATCGATACAGAGATCGGGCCTTTGTTGGATGAATATTGGTTTGATGCCCCCCTTAAATCCCAAGAAGTAAGAGAACGCATGATTAAAGGATTTTGATCATGACGAAGTGCGGCAGTGGTACACATATTATGTTGTCATTATTGGCGCATGCGGTACTGTCTGTTTTGCGGATACAGGAGAAAAAAACGCCAGAAGAATTGATATCCCTGAGTGTAACGAAACTGCGTAAGCTGCTGCCAAAACTGATGGTAAAGACCAAGGAAACTGTAGAACAAATTTTATATTGGTCAAGCTGGCGACGACGACATCAATACCGCGTACAACAATACCATTATCGTCAGCGAAAAAATCTTATGATTACAGAACGATTACGGATGTGATATTAGGGTTTAGCCAGTGCTTTTTTGGCTTCATCGCGTTTAGCGCGAGCTTCTGCAAGGATCACTGTCGGCAAGTCTGTATTTTTTGTCTTTGGGTTTCGTAGTCTCTACTTGTCTATTTGGGGAACACCTCAATTGACCTAACCGAATATTCCCCCAAATAACATAGGTTGCGAGGGACACTACGAGACATTGTTAGAAGTGCTATTATTGATTTTATTGGATTTTTTGGAGTTCGTAGACAACAGGAGACAACTACGGAAGTGTATATGGTGCGAAGGCCGAACTCGAATTTAACACCCAACATACTGATATCAATGTATTTTATTAGTCGATATAAATAGTTATACCCGCACTTGTACCCACACATCAAAATCCGTACAACTGATATGACCATTAAGCAAGGATAATGCAGGCAAAAGAACCTTCTTCGAAGATGCCTAAAGTTTACCCATTTCAACAGCCCGTAAATGGTTCTCAAGAAATACATGACCTTTGAGGGGCTGTTATGGACAAATAGTTCGCAGGATTACAGGCAAAGCGTAAATTTAGTTTTTTAGCATCAGCGCAGGATGATTTCTATCCCTAGATGTTGCCATGATATAAAAATTACAGAAGGCCTAAGCTGCTCCCCATTTCTAGAACTTAGTTGGCCCTGTGTCTCGCTCAGTATATATTGAGGCACTAGCAGCTTATAACATTGCAACGGTTTCGCTACCATCTTCCTTTAATACTGTTTCAAGTGCAGGCCATATATCAAAAAAAGGATAAGTGAAGTTTAATTTGCCACACTGCACGTTATATGTAAGCTGTTGTACTCTTCGACGCTTCGCAGTAATAGAAGGTAACACTTCCAAAAAACCCAGCATTTTATCGATAGTGATCTCACCATGATAAAAATGATCACTTTCAGGCTTTATCAGTGTACGCATGCCGTTTTTTAACTCGGTAGTTGTACTCGCGAGGCGATCAATAAAGCTGTAAAACGCTGTTTTATCGACAACATAGCAACCGTCCTGATGATAAATATCCCCAAACATCGAGGTGGTGATAATCATTTTATGTAAGCCCTTTGGCTTCCATTTTGATGGTAAATTCAGGGCATCACGGACCAAATCTAATTGAGCCGCATAATAATCAGCATAACGTGTCACTTGCTTGATCCAGGAAGATTTAGTTCTCACTGCAGCATTATCGCCATTGATATTTACCAGCGTCTGGTAGTAACGATTGAAGCGTACCGGATGGCCATTGGATTTCAACTCAATAAAAAATAAATGATCGTCAATCACCATTGCACAGTCGCAGTCATAATTTTTTCGCACTGAAAGCTGAGCTGCGCAAATTCGAGCTTTTCTAACCCTCTTAATAAACTGTCGTTCGTGGCTTTTACCTTTATCATCAAGTGACATATTTTTTGCGCTAAACAGTGACAGTAGGGAACGCGTCGCACTACTCATTGAAACGATGGAAGGCATCAAACAAAGACCATCACTGCAAGGAAGTAACGGACAATCATTCATATCCAGTGCTTTGTCGTCAAATGTAAAGTAATCGGTGACTAATGCTGCTGTAGTCCAAGAAAGCCCACCCTCGGCAAAAAAATGTATCCATTCATCACGAGTATGATAAATAACCCAATCTTTAAGTTGAAGGTTTCCAGGAATTAACCTTTGGAAGCGATTATCCATCTCCTGTTTCGCTAGCGCCACTAACATTTCATATGCATGAATCCAGGCATAAATAGTTACACCTCCATACTCGAAATATAAATCCTCTAGTGACATATTTTCCATTTCACTAAAATAAGCGATAGAGAAAAAATCTCTTTCATTAATCCACTCGGGAACTACCTGCTTCAACTGTTCAACGAAATTAGGATTTTCTTCCAGAAGTTGCTGAATTTCATAATAGAGAGCAGTACCTCGCATAGTAAAGCGAGAGCGTGCTACCTCATAAGCTTTATAAGCACAGCATTCGTCTACCTCTATAGAAATATTATTTAAATCAGAATGGCTAATTTCTGCATTGCAAAAACGAAAAAGATCGCTGATACGATTAAGTGAGTCAAAATCATCCCACTCTTTCAGCCAACTTCCTGTATTTTTTACAGCCTGCTCGGAACAATGATACTCAAGATTCAGCGAATTTACATGTCGTAACTCTCTAAATATATTACCAGTATAACTACACACTTGGTCAAAGACCATACTGATTGATTTTATATTCTGAGGAGTAACGTCTTCCGATAGTGGCAGGCCATGCATTCTCAATACCACAGGAAAAATAGATTCAACCCGGTCACTTGGGATATTTTCAAGTAGTGAACACATAATACTCAAGCTTATTTCAGATAATATTAAAAATGCATTTAGCTTATGTTCTTTATCTGTAGAGCTATGATAACGCTTGTCCATAACCCTTATACGTCGGAAAAAGTTATTATACGCTAGATGAATAGTCCGACAGTCATTTTCTGTCTTTAAAATCCTATCACGATGGGAAGGAAAACGTAGTAAAAGTTGATAAATGCATCGACCAAAATAATGCGTATAATCCTCTTCAGACTGTTCGGAGAAACGGTGGTAGTAAAGCGCTGAAATTTTAAGTACACTCAGAGCAGGTTCAATTTCAACTTTGTCAATCCAACTCCGATAGAATACTACAAATTTTTCAGCATCCTTCACCAAATTTGTTATCTCTCGTGCATCATAATAAACCATTTTGTTACATCCTTAATAATAACATATTGCTATGTCAGGTCATGATTCCAATTTATTGATAGTGACGAATGTTCAAATAATACCCAATGACTCTGTCATGCATTTCTATGGATTTTGAAAAAGATAAGGTCTTGCGAGTCAGTCTTGC